>NZ_JBFTOJ010000106.1:0-14170 GCF_056397905.1 Stenotrophomonas sp. 05L414_2 | reverse complement strand
CCGACCCCCTCTCATCTCACCCTGCCACGCGCACCTTCGCCACGCGCGCGGCGAAGGTCGGCAGCACCAGCAGGGTCAGCACCGTGGCGGTGATCAGGCCACCGATCACCACCGTCGCCAGCGGCTTCTGCACTTCCGCACCGGAACCACTGGCGATCGCCATCGGAATGAAGCCGACGATGGCCACCAGTGCGGTGGTCAGCACCGCGCGGATACGGCTGGATGCACCGTTGATTGCGGCCATCATCGGCACGTCACCGGCGTCCAGACGCTCGCGGATCGCCTGCATCAGCACCAGGCCGTTGAGCGTGGCCACGCCGGACACGGCGATGAAGCCCACCGCGGCCGACACCGAGAACGGCATGCCGCGCAGCAGCAGGGCGAGGATGCCGCCGACCAGCGCCAGCGGTACGCAGCTGAACACCAGCACCGCTTCCTTGCCGCTGCGCAGGGCCATGAACAGCAGGCTGCCGATCAGCAGGAATACCACTGGCACCACCGTGGCCAAGCGCTTTTCCGCGCGCTGCAGGTTCTCGAACTGGCCACCCCAGGTCAGGTACGCACCGGGCGGCAGTGCCACGTCGGCCACGGCGGCCTGTGCTTGGCCAACGAATCCGCCGAGGTCGCGGCCGCGCACGTTGGCCTGCACCACCACCCGGCGGCTGCCGTTGTTGCGGCTGATCTGGTTCGGCCCTTCGCTGACGCTGATGCGTGCCACCGAGGACAGCGGAATCACCACGCCGGCCGGCGTGGCGATCGGCAGCGAGGCCAGCTGATCCGGGTCGTTGCGTGCGCTGTCATCCAGACGTACCACCACATCGAAGCGACGGTCGCCCTCGAAGATCTTGCCGGCTGCCGTGCCGCCGATGCCGGTGGACAGCGCATCGCTGACGTCGGCGGCGGTCAGCCCGTACTGCGCTGCCGCTACATGGTCGATCTTGACGTTGAGCGTGGGCAGGCCGGAAATCTGCTCCACCCGCACATCGGCCGCGCCCTCCACCGCGCGCAGCTTCAGCGCCACCTGGTCGGCCACCTTCTGCAGCTGGCTGAAGTCATCGCCGAAGATCATCACTGCCAGGTCGGTGCGTACGCCGGAAATCAGCTCGTTGAAGCGCAGCTCGATCGGCTGGCTGAACTCGAAGCTGTTGCCCAGCTGCTGGCCGGCCAGTTCTTCGAAGCGGGCCACCAGCGCCTCCTTGCCCAGCGTCGGATCGGGCCAGTCCGCACGCGGCTTGAGCACGATCACGCTGTCGGAAATGTTGGTCGGCATCGGGTCGATTGCCGCTTCGGCGGTGCCGGTACGCGAGAACACCGTTTCCACTTCCGCTTGCTGGGCGATGGCCTTCTCCAGTGCCAGCTGCATCGCCAGCGACTGCTCTAGCGAAGTAGACGGGACGCGCAGTGCCTGCATCGCCACGTTGCCTTCATCCAGGGTAGGCATGAACTCGCGGCCGAGCAGGCCGAACGAACCAATGCCCACCAGCAGCATCAACGCTGCACCGGCGATCACTGCGCGCGGCCGCGCGACGGCCTGGCGGATGATCGGCTCGATGCGTCCACGCAGCACGCGGATCAGCTTCGTTTCGTGCTGGCCATCATCACTGTGTGCCTCGCCTTCCTTCGGCTTCGGCTCGCGCACCATCAGCGCGGCCATCGCCGGCACGAAGGTGAAGGAGAAGATGAAGGCACCCACCAGGGCCAGCATGAACGTAGCGGCCATCGGGTGGAACGTCTTGCCCTCCACACCTTCCAGGGTGAGGATCGGTGCGAACACCAGCAGGATGATCAGCTGGCCGAACGCTGCCGGGCGTGCCATCTTTCGCGCCGAATCGGCCGCTACGCGCAGGCGTTCCATCGCGGTCAACGCACGGCCCAGTTCGGCACGACGCTGGCCCAGCATCAGCAGCGTCGACTCGATCACGATCACCGCGCCGTCCACCAGGATGCCGAAGTCCAGCGCACCCAGGCTCATCAGGTTGCCACTGATGCCGAAGCGGTTCATGCCGATCACCGCGAACAGGAACGACAGCGGGATCACCAGTGCGGTGATCGTCGCCGCGCGCAGGTTGCCGAGCAGCAGGAACAGCACCACCACCACCAGCAGCGCGCCCTCGGTGAGGTTCCTGGCCACGGTCTTGATGGTGGAATTGACCAGCACGCTGCGGTCCAGCACCGGCGCGGCCACGATGTCCGCCGGCAGCGAGGCATTCACCTGCTGCAGCCGTGTGGCGGCCGCCTGGGCCACGGTGCGGCTGTTGCCGCCGGCGATCATCAGCGCGGTACCGAGCACCGCTTCATGGCCGTTGCGGCTGGCCGCACCCAGGCGGGGTGCGCGGCTGAGGCCGACATCGGCCACATCGGCCACCCGCACCACCACGCCGTTGCGGGTGGCTACCGGCGCCTGTGCCAGATCGTCGGTGGTCAGTGCCAGACCGTCGGCACGCACCACCAGGCCTTCGCCGGCGCGCTGCACGAAGCCGGCACCGGCCTGTACGTTGGAGCGCTGCAGGGCCGTCACCAGATCAGCCAGGCCCAGGCCATGCGCGGCCAACCGCGCGCTGTCCGGATGCACGCCGTATTCCTTCACGTAGCCACCGACGGTGTCCACGCCCGCCAGCCCGGGGCTGGAGCGCATCTGCGGCGCGATGATCCAGTCCTGCACGGTGCGCAGGTAGGTGGCACGTTCTTCCGGCGTGCGCAGCAGGTTGCCTTCCGGCGTGCGGTAGACCTCGCCGGCCTGCCAGCCGGCTTCACCGGGCTTGGCCAGCTTCGCAGGGTCGAACGCGGTGAAGTCCACCGTCCACATCAACACCTCGCCGAGGCCGGTGGTGACCGGCGACAGCATCGGCGAGGCACCCTCGGGCAGCGCTTCGGCGGCCTCGCGCATGCGTTCGGCCACCTGCTGGCGGGCGAAGTAGATATCGGTGGCATCGGTGAAGATCGCGGTGACCTGCGAGAAACCATTGCGCGACAGCGAACGGGTGGTGGTCAGGCCGGGGATGCCGGCCAGCGCGGTTTCCAGCGGATAGGTCACCTGCCGCTCGATCTGCTCGGGCGTCAGTGCCGGTGCCACGGTGTTGATCTGCACCTGGCGGTTGGTGATGTCCGGTACCGCATCGATCGGCAGCTTGCCGAGCTGGAACAGGCCCACGGCGGCAACGAGTGCAGCCAGGGCCACGACCAGCCAGCGGTGGCGTACCGCGGTTTCAATGATGAGCTTGAACATGGAAGGTCCTCAGTGCCCGTGCTCGGCTTCGCCCTTGGCCAGTTGGGCCTTGAGCAGGAACGCGTTGGCGCCGACGATGCGTTCGTCGCCGTTCAAGCCGCCGAGAATCTCGATGCGGTCACCGGCACGTCGGCCGGCCAGTACCGGCTGCACCTTGAAGCCGCCCTGGACGGCGACGAATACCGCGCTGCTGCCGCCGACGTTCTGTACCGCATCAGCCGGCACGCTCAACGCGCCGTCCTTGCCGTCGGTGACCACCACCGCCGACACCGGCGAACCGGCCGGTGGCAATGCGGCATCCACCGGCATGGCACGGATCACCGCCACGCCACCCTGCTGGCGCACATCGGCGGCCGAACCGGTGACGGCGGCACTGAAGCTGCCGCCCGGCACGGTCACTTCCAGCGTCATGCCCGGCGTGACCTGCGCGGCCAGCGCCGGTGGCGCGGTGAACACCAGCTCGTTCATCGACGGATCGGCGACGTCGGCCACCGGGCTGCCGGCCGCCACCACGCCGCCGGGCGTGACCTGCACATTGCCGACGATGCCGGCCACCGGGCTGGTGACGCGCACGCGGCCGCTGCTGTCGGGCGAACCGTTGGCGGCGGCCTGTGCCTGCGCGGCGGCGACCTGCGCCTGCGCCGCCAGCGAGCGCGCGCGTGAGGTTTCCAGTTCCTGGCGAGCGACCACGCCCTGTTCGACCAGCGCCTTGTCGCGGCCGTGGGCCAGGCGCGCCGCCTCTGCCTCCGCGGCGGCGGCAACCGCATTGGCGCGGAACACCGCCGCCTCGCCACTGACCACGATCGCCAGCGTCTGGTTCTGCTTCACTGCCGTGCCCGGTGCGACCAGCACGCGCTCCACGCGACCGGTCACGGTGGAAGCGACCGAGGCACGTGCACCGATCGACGGTTCCACCCGGCCGGACAGCCGCGTCGAACCACCGCCGCCGCGGCCGACGGCCACCACGTCGATGCCGGATGCCTTGATCTGCTCTGGCGTCAGCTGCACCACGCCTTCATCGGCATCTGCCGCGTTGCCGGTTTCGGCCTTGGCGTCGGTGCTGTCGGCGGCGTGGCCATGGCCATCGTCAGCCGTTGCCTTGCCGGCGGGCTCCGAGACTGCCGGGGCCTGTGTGTTACCAGAACAACCGGCCAGCAATGCAGTCAGCAACAAGCCGCCAACCAGCGGGAAAGAACGGGACAGGTTCATCGGGCCTCCACAAAGGGTGCGCGCCCTTCGAGGCGGGCGAGATCGATTTCCGCGCCGACGCGCGACAGGCGCGCGTCCACGGCGGTGCCGCGGGCGGCGATGAGGGCACTGCGGGTGCTGCGCAGTTCCAGCTGCGAGATGCGCCCGGCGTCGAAGCCGATGCGCGCCAGCCGATAGGCTTCCTCGGCGGCGACCACACTTTCGTCGGCGGCGCGGGTGCGGCTGCCGGCGGCCTTCAGGCCCGCTACCGCCGACAAGCGTTCGGCTTCGCTGTCGCGCCGCTGCTGGTCCAAGCGCGCTTCGGCCGCGCGCTGTTCGGCACTGGCGGCGCGGATGCCACCACGATTGCGGTCGAACAACGGGATCGAGAGACTGACGCCGAGCGTGTAGGCCTGTTCGCGGTCCTCGCGGAAACGCGTCTGCGCGGCGGTAACGCTGAGGTCGGGCAGGGCGCGCTTGCGCTCGACGTCGACCAGACGACCGGCCGCATCAACTTCGGCTTCGGCCACACGCACGGCCAGAGCCACATCGATGGCGCCACGCGGTGCTGGCGGTGCGCGATCGAGCAGACTGTTGTCGATGGTCTGCACCGGTGCATCCAGCAGGGCCGCACCGGCCAGGCGGGCCAGCGCGGCGTCGCGGAAGGCCTGCGCCTCATCCAGCGCGGCGCTGGCATTGGCCACTTCACTCTGTGCCTGCACGGCACGCAACTGCGGCTCGCGGCCATGCTTGACCATGGCGGTGACCGCCGCCGCATCGTCCCGGGTGAGGCTCAGCGCTTCTTCGGCCAGCGTGTAGCGACGCAGGGCGCTTTCCGCCTGTGCGTAGATCGCCGCCAACTGGCTGGCGACATCGCTGCGGCTCTGCGAACCCCGCAGGGCAGCGGCCTGTGCCTCGGCGCGGGCGGCGCGGACGCGCGCGCCGCGCTGGCCCCAGACCTCCAGAGGCTGGGACAGGGTAAGCACGGTGTCGGCCCGGCCCATGCCGCCGTAGGAGCCTGTGCCCCAAGCGTTTTCGGCGGACCAGGAAAGGGACGGATTGGGCAGCGCCCGGGCCTGGTCGGCGCGGGCGTCGGCCGCCTCGGCCAATGCCGCGCCGACGCGGGCGCCGGGCAGCTGGTCCAGGCGTTCAAGCAGGGTGTCGTACGAAGGTGCGGCTTGTGCGGCGACCTGTGCGGCGGGGATCAGGCCCAGCAGCACGGCGACGACCAGCCCGGCCGCGCGCGGCGACCGACGTGTCAGGATCGACATAGGGGGATTCCGGTTGTGAGTGAAACGGGAGCCCGCGATTGCGGGACGCGCTCAACTCACGCCCGGGGAGGACGTGCCAGTTCGTCCTGGGCGACCGCATAGGTCGCCGCATCGCCTGCATTCGTCCAGCGCGCCGGTTGCGGCGTGCCAAAGGCGGCGAAGGTRCTCGCCGGCAGGCTCAGGTTGGAGTGGTGGCAGTGGTTGTGGCTGCAGGCAGCGGCGTGCTTGCCGTCGTTGTCAGTGTCACCGTCGGCATCTTCGGCACCGGCTTCCACATGCACCACGGTGCTGTCGTGCGGTTCCACCGCACACGCCAGCACATCAGCCACCGGCACGACCACGAATGCCGCCATCAGCAGCATCAGCAGGGTCGAACGAAGGTGGCGGGCGATCCGGCGCATGGAGGGGAGGCTAGCAAGCGGTTTTCGGTGGATACAATATCAATGGCCACCTCGGGAATTTGTCGGCGTGTTCCGTTCAGGCGGGTGTCCGGGGTGCCGGCCGCTGGCCGGCAATCCCATGAACCCTGCTGGCGCAATGCGCTGCCGGCCAGTGGCCGGCACTACCTGTCCGCAGGCAGCTTGGCGATCACCTTGATCTCGAACTGGAACCCATACAGCCAGGTCACGCCGATGCCGGTCAGGGTCGGGTGCGGCGCTTGGCCCCAGTACTCGGGCACGATCGCCCAGGCCTTTTCGAAGGTGGTTTCCGGATCGACCAGGAACACGGTCACGTCGATCACGTCATCGAACGTGCAGCCGGCCGCGGCCAGCACCGCGTTGAGATTGTCGAAGGCGCGGCGGACCTGGGTCTCGAAGTCCGGTTCGGGCGAGCCATCCTCGCGGCTGCCGACCTGGCCGGAAACGAACAGGAAGCCATTGGATCGGATCGCCGGCGAATAGCGGTTTCGCTCGTACAGCGCCTGCCGGCCGGCGGGAAAGACAACATCACGGTGGGACATGGGACGGATTCCAGACGGGAGCGGACCATCCTCCCCGCTGTCGCTGCCTGGATAAACCGTGATGATCGGTCTAGATTGATTGCATATTCCAAACAATCACAGCCACGGCCATGGACCGTTTCGAAGCGATGCGCGCGTTCGCCCGGGTGGTGGAGACCGGCAGCTTCACCCGCGCCGCGCACACCCTGCAGCTCAGCCGCACCACGGTCACCCAGCTGGTGCAGCAGCTGGAAGCGCATCTGCGGTTGCGGCTGCTCAACCGCACCACGCGCCGGGTCAGCGTCACTGCCGATGGCGCGGTGTATTACCCGCGCATCGCTCGCCTGCTGGCCGAGCTGGAAGAGGTTGAAGGGGGGCTGGGCGAGGCCGCCGCACAACCGCGCGGGCGCCTGCGCGTCGACGTGCCGGGGCCGTATGCGCGCCTGCGGCTGGTGCCGGCATTGCCGGATTTCCAGGCGCGCTATCCGGAGATCCAGCTGGACATCGGCGTCAGCGACCGCGAGGTCGATGTCATCGCCGACAACGTCGATTGCGTGATCCGTGGTGGCGCGCCTGCCGATCCCGCGCTGGTGGCACGACCGCTGGCGCGCCTGCCGATCGGCTTCCACGCCAGCCCGGGCTATGTGCAGCGGTTCGGTGTGCCGGAACACCCGCGCGCGCTGGAAGGGCCGGACCACCACACGGTCGGTTTTCTCAGCCCACGCAGTGGCCGCGCCCGCGTGTTCACCGCGCAGCGTGGCGCCGAGCGCGTCGAGGTGCAGGGGCGCTATTCAATCGGCTTCGATGATGGCAACGCCTATCTGGCCGCTGGCCTGGCCGGCCTCGGCGTGGTCGCGCTGCCCAGCTACATGGCCGAACCGCATGTGGCGCGCGGCGAGCTGCTGCCCGTGCTGCACGATTGGCAGCTGCCGCCGATGCCGATGCACGTGATGTTCCCGCCGAACCGGCACATGAGCCAGCGGCTGCGGGTGTTCATTGATTGGGTGGTGGAGACGTTGGGCTGAGCCAGCGCTCGAGTGCGGCCACGCCGCATGCCACTCCATCCTCGTTCGCCATTGCAGCGCCCAGCGCGGCCGCACGTGCGCGTGTATCCGCATGCTCGGCGAACGCCAGTGCRTCGGCCAACACCTTCGGCTGCAACCGCTTGGGTGACAGTGGCGCCGGTGCCACGCCCAGGTGCTGCAGTCGATCGGCCCAGAAGAACTGGTCGGCGGCGAACGGCATCACCATCGACGGTATGCCGGCGCGGCATGCCGAATGCGTGGTGCCGCTGCCGCCGTGGTGGATCGCCAGTGCGCAGCGCGGCAACAACGCTTCATGCGGGGTCGGGCCGATCACCCGTACCGAGTCGGGCAGCGTCATGTCGGGCACGCCGACCCAACCGGGAAACAGCAGCACGCGGCGTGGCGCCAGCGCCGACAACAGCGCCGGCAGCACACGTTCGCGCTCGAAGCCGGTCATGCTGCCGAAGCCCAGATAGACCGGCGGCGGTCCTGCATCGAGGAAAGCCTGCAGTTCGCACGACGGTTGCCACGGCGCAGCAGGGGCCGACCATTGGCCGCACACGAGGTGGTCGGCCGGCCAGTCCGAAGGCGGTGGCAGCAGCTGTGGCGAGATGCCATACAGCATCGGCAGGCCAGCCCAGAGGGAACGTCGTGGTGGCTGCCCGGCGTGCTGGCGGGCCGTGTTGATCGGGCCGCGGAACTGTCGCCAGATCAGGCCGTTGACCAGGCCATAACTGGCCCGGTTCAACCAGCCCGGCGAGCGTCCGGGCGGCAGGAAGGGCGAGCGGAACGCGCGCGTCGGCGTCAGCGGAATCATGCCGGCGCCGATCACCGGAAGATCGCGACGCTCGCCGACGCTCATGCCGACGAACGCAGCCAGGCCACCGGTCAGGATCGCATCGCAGCCGTCGGCTGCAGCATCGGCCTGGTGCATCCAGCCGGCGACATGTTGCAGCGCCATCCGTGCCAGCCCGGTGCTGGCGGCGGCAACGCCATTGCCGCGTGAGACCAGCGCCACCACTTCGTCGTGGATGTCGCCTTCCAGCGCGGCGTGCGGGACGCCCAAGGCCTTCGCGCTGTCGAGGGTGCCGCCGTCGGCCAGCAGCATGACCTCGTGACCGGCCGCGATCAGCCCATGGCAGAGCATGACCAGCGGGCGCGTATCGCCTTCGGTGCCGTAGGTGAGGGCCAGCAGTCGCATTGGAGCCTCCGCAGTGAATCACCAGTATGCCGACATCGCTGTGTTCATCCG
This sequence comes from Stenotrophomonas sp. 05L414_2, assembly GCF_056397905.1. Lineage (NCBI taxonomy): Bacteria > Pseudomonadati > Pseudomonadota > Gammaproteobacteria > Lysobacterales > Lysobacteraceae > Stenotrophomonas > Stenotrophomonas sp. 05L414_2. The sequence continues at coordinate 5,268 of NZ_JBFTOJ010000106.1, read as the reverse complement.
CGCTCCTGCCGACGCACCGCGTGGGACAATCCCGCCTCATCTGCCCCCGCCGCACGGGGGGCGCGCAACAGGATCCAGCACCGCATGACCGCACTGCCATCCCTACCGTCCCTTGTCTGCCGCATGCCGGCCCCTGCATACCGGCGTGCGCCGTGAGCCGCGTCGTCGCACTGGACACCGAAACCACCGGTATCTCGCATCGCCTGGGCCATCGGGTGATTGAAATCGGGGCGGTGGAACTGGTCGATGGACAACTCAGCGGCCGCCAGTTCCACACCTACCTGCAGCCGCAGCGGAAGGTGGACTGGGGCGCGCTGCGCGTGCACGGCATCAGCGATGCCATGCTGGTGGGCAAGCCGCTGTTTGCGAGCAAGGCCGCCGAACTGCTGGAGTTCCTGCGTGGCAGCGAGATGGTCGCGCACAACGCCACCTTCGACGTCGGTTTCCTCGACAACGAGCTGCGCCTGGCGGGGCTGGCCGGTGGGCTGGCCCAGCACTGCCGCGTGACCTGCAGCCTGAAGCTGGCCCGCAGCCGTTGGCCGGGCATGCCCAACAAGCTCGACGATGTGCTGCAGCGCCTGCATATTCCCGGCACCCGCGGCCTGCATGGCGCACTGAAGGATGCCCACCTGCTGGCCCAGGTGGTRCCGCACCTGCGCTGAGGGCAGGGCGCCGTCATCGTGTTCAGGCGTGGCCTGTGGGTAAGTTGCGCAAGGTCTTGATTGCGTGCATAATGCGCGGCTCGCTGTGTCCGGTTTCGTGCCGGGCGGCGCCCCCGGGAGCACGTCCCCGGCCGCCCAACGCCAGCGTAACCCTTTGATTCTCTTGACGTGTGGTGGGCAACCACCGAGGCCGCCGTCCCCCGGGCTACGGGGAGACACAACTTACTATCGAGGTGCGCCATGTCCCGCGTATGCCAGGTTTCCGGCAAGCGAGTGCAGACGGGTAACAACGTCTCGCACGCCAACAACAAGACCCGTCGTCGTTTCCTGCCGAATCTGCACGAGCGCCGCTTCTGGGTTGCCAGCGAGAACCGCTGGGTGAAGCTTCGTGTTTCCGCGCATGCACTGCGCACCATCGACAAGAACGGTATCGATTCCGTTCTGGCTGAGCTGCGTGCGCGCGGCGAAAAGGTCTGAGGAGTAGACGATCATGGCAGGCAAGCGCGATAAGGTCCGTATGATTTCGACCGCTGGTACCGGTCACTTCTACACGACCGACAAGAACAAGAAGAACACCCCGGGGAAGATGGAATTCTCCAAGTACGATCCGGTCGTGCGCAAGCACGTCCCGTACAAGGAAGGCAAGATCAAGTAATCCGCAAGGATTGCGGGTCGCTTCCGAAAAAACCCGCCCTCGTGGCGGGTTTTTTTGTGCCCCCCGCCCCCGGTAGGTGTCGACCTTGGTCGACACGTTCCGACCCCGTGGGTGCCGACCGTTGGTCGGCACGCTGTCCCCAGCGCTGCTCGACTCTGCACACCCCGCTGGGCAGAATGGCCCCACACCTCCCAACGGGCGACGCGATGCTGTTCGAGTGGCTGCTGGGCTCGTACCTGCTGTTGATCGACTGGCTGATCCGGCTGGTGGCGCTGTGCTGGATCCCCACCCGCACTACGCCGGGCGCGGCGCGCAGCTGGCTGCTGCTGGTCGGCTTCGTGCCGCTGCTGGGCCTGCCGCTCTATCTGCTGTTCGGGCATCCGTGGCTGTCGCGCGAGCGCATCCGCCGGCAGGCCGAGGCCTCGCAGGTCATCCGTGAAGAACAGGCGCTGCAGCGCCGCCTGCGCTGGACGCCCAAGCCCGATTCGGCCAGCGCCGAAGTGGTGCCGCTGGTGCAGCGCCAGGGCGATTTCATGCCGGTGCACGGCAACGCGATCGACCTGCTGACCGACTATGACGAATCACTGCACACCCTGATCGCCGACATCGACCAGGCCCAGGACCGGGTGCACCTGCTGTACTACCTGATGTTCGATGACACGGTGGGCGAGGCCATCGTCGAAGCCCTGCAGCGTGCCGCAGCGCGCGGGGTGCAGTGCCGCGTGCTGCTGGATGCGGTCGGCGCCAAGCGGGGCCTGCGCGCATACAGCAAGCGGCTGCGGTCACGTGACATCGAAGTGCGCGCGATGCTGCCCGGCGGCCTGCGTTGGCGCCGCAGCGGACGCATGGACCTGCGCAACCATCGCAAGATCGCGGTGATCGACAACGAAGTGGGCTATGTCGGTTCGCAGAACCTGGCGCGCCCTGAATTCGTTGCCGGCCACCCCAACCGCGAGCTGGTGGCGCGCGTGCGCGGGCCTGCGGTGGCGCACCTTGAAGCGGTGTTCGCCAGCGACTGGTACATCGAAACCGGGCAGCGCCTGGAGGTCATCGCCGACGTGCCGGTGTGCAGCGAGGACATCGCCACCCAGCTGCTGCCCAGTGGCCCGGCCTACCCGTACAGCAACGCGCGCGATGCGGTGGCCGCGCTGATCCATCTTGCCCGGCGCCGGCTGGTGATGGTCACGCCCTACTTCGTGCCCGACGAAGCAACGCTGAGTGCACTGCGCATCGCCGCGCTGTCCGGCGTGCAGGTGCAGCTGATCCTGTCGGCCAGCAACAACCAGCGGCTGACCTCGTGGGCGCAGGAGGCCTACTACGATGAGCTGCTGCGCTGCGGGGTGCAGATCGCGCTGTATGAGCCGCAGTTCCTGCATGCCAAGCACATGAGCGTGGACGAGGACATTGCCGTGCTCGGGTCGATCAACATGGATATCCGCTCGTTCGCGCTGAATGCCGAAATCGGCCTGATCTGCTACGACCGACAACTGGTCACGCAGTTGTGCGCCATCGAGGACGACTACCTGCGCCAGTCGCGCCTGCTGGACCTGGAGCAGTGGCGCAAGCGTCCTGCGTGGCTGCGCAGCCGCGAGGGCATCGCGCGCCTGGCCGATGCCTTGATGTAGGCCAGCGCCAGCCGGGCAGGGCCGATGGCCTACAATCGGCGCATGACTGATTCACCGCGTAGTGGCGAACTGGACCTGGCGATCATCGGCGGTGGTGCGGCCGGGGTGCTGGTGGCGATCCAGGTGTTGCGCCAGGCCCGAGCGCCGCTGGCGCTGGCCATCTTCGAGCCGGCCTCGCAGCTGGCACAGGGCATTGCCTATGCCACGCCGTGGCCGGAGCACCTGCTGAACGTGCCGGCGGCGAAGATGAGCGCCTTTGCCGACCAGCCCGGCGACTTCCTCGATTTCCTGCAGGTCGCCAACGCGTACCCGGGCGAGGCGCGCGAAGTGCTGGGCGAACGCTATGTGTGTCGCCACTACTTCGCTGCCTACCTGCAGCAGCGCCTGCGCGAGGCCGAAGCGGCCAGTGCGGCGCGATTGCAGATCGTGGCCCAGCCGGTGTTGGCGTTGCATCCGGATGACCACGGTTACCAGCTGCAGCTGGGCGACGGCCAAACATTGCATGCAGGGCAGGTGGTGATCGCCACCGGCAACAGCATGCGGCCGTTGCCGGTGGACGGCGTCGACGCGCTATCTGCCGATGACGTGGTCGAAGCCTGGGATTACGACGGCGTACGCACGCTGGCCAGTGACCATGCCCTGGCCATCGTCGGCTCCGGGCTGAGCATGGCCGACACCGTGCTGGCGTTGGTGGCCGGCGGCCATAGCGGGCCGCTGCACGTGATCTCGCGCCACGGGCTGCTGCCATTGCCGCACGCCCACGGCGGTCTGCCGGCGTTCGACCCGCAGGAGCTGCTGACGATGAGCCTGCGCCAGCGCCTGCACGCGCTGCGCCAGCACGCGCGCAAGGCACAGGTCGACGGCATGCCCTGGCAGGGCGTGATGGATCGCATCCGCCCGCACGGCCAAGCGCTGTGGCAGAGCATGGACGCCGCCGACCAGCGCCGCTTCCTGCGCCACGTGGTGCGCTACTGGGACGTGCACCGCCATCGCATTGCTGAACCGGTGGCTGAGCAGTTGCAGGCGCTGCAGGCCAGCGGCCAGCTGCGCGTTCACCGCGCCCGCCTGCAGCGCGTGTGGCGCGACGGTGATGCCCTGCGGCTGTCGGGCCGCGAGGCGGGCGGCGGCAACCTGCAGTGGACGATCGCTGCGGTGGTCAATGCCACCGGTGTGGAGACCCGCGCCTCGGCACTGCGCAATCCCTTGCTGCAGCAACTGCAGGCCGATGGCCTGGCCCGCTCCGGGCCGCATGGGCTGGGCCTGGACAGCAGCGTGCCGGGCGACCGGCTGTGTGCAGCGGGTGGCCAGCCACAGGCGCGCCTGGGGGTACTCGGCAGCCTGCGCATCGGCAGCCTGTGGGAAAGCCTGGCGGTGCCTGAACTGCGTCAGCAGGCGCAGGCACTTGCCACGCAGGTGGTCGCAGGAGCTGCGACGTCGATGCCGTAAAATGGAGGCATGGATGTCTCCCACTTGCTTGATGGCCTGAACCCGGCCCAGCGCGAAGCCGTCTCCGCTCCCCTCGGTCACCACCTGGTGCTGGCCGGTGCCGGGTCGGGCAAGACGCGCGTACTCACCCACCGCATTGCCTGGCTGCATGAAGTCGAAGGCGTGCCGACCCACGGCATTTTCGCGGTGACCTTCACCAACAAGGCCGCCGGCGAGATGCGCCATCGCATCGACGCGCAGCTGCCGCATGGCAGCCGCGGCATGTGGATCGGCACCTTCCACGGCCTGGCCAACCGCCTGCTGCGCCTGCACTGGCAGGATGCCAAGCTGCCTGAAGGCTTCCAGGTGATGGATTCGGACGACCAGCTGCGCCTGGTCAAGCGCGTGGTGCAGGCGCTGGAGCTGGATGACGGCAAGTACCCGCCCAAGCAGATTGCCTGGTGGATCAACGCGCAGAAGGATGAGGGCCGCCGCCCGCAGCACATCCAGCCCGAGCCGAACGATGCGTGGCTGGAAACCATGCGCCAGGCCTACGCCGAGTACCAGGCGCGGTGTGACCGTGCCGGCCTGGTCGATTTCGCCGAGCTGCTGCTGCGCGCGCACGAACTGCTGCGCGACAATCCGCCGTTGCTGTCGCATTACCGCGCGCGGTTCCGCGAGATCCTGGTGGACGAATTCCAGGATACCAACGCCATCCAGTACGCCTTCGTACGGGTACTGGCCGGGCACGAGGGCCACGTGTTCGTGGTCGGYGAYGAYGACCAGGCCATCTACGGCTGGCGCGGTGCCAAGGTCGAGAACGTGCAGGGCTTCCTGCGCGATTTCCCGGGCGCGCAGACCATCCGCCTGGAGCAGAACTACCGTTCCACCGCCAACATCC
>NZ_JBFTOJ010000105.1:0-17925 GCF_056397905.1 Stenotrophomonas sp. 05L414_2 | reverse complement strand
GTGTGGGCTTGCAGGACCGTTGGCGCCATGGATGGCGCCATCGAGCCCCCATGGACGGGTTTACGGCGTGTCCTGCAAGCCCACACCGCCCCGCCAAACCCACAGAACCCCAGAGCCGACGCTCCAGCAGTTGCGGTTGCAGTTGATGTTGCCGTTGCCTCTGCGGGCGCCGGGCTGCAAGCCCGGCACCCACCGGGAACCTCAACAGCAGCGACCACCGTTGCGCCCGCCATACCGCGCTTCCTGCCGCTCGCGGAAGAACGTCTTGTAGTCCATCGGCTCGCGGTCCGGATGCTTCTCCCGCACATGCCGCACATAGTTGTCGTAGTCGGGAATGCCGCAGCACAGCCGTGCCGTCTGCACCAGGCGTCGCCAGATCCGGCGATGCGCCTGGTACTGCCCCACCGGAACCAGTTGTGTACTCATTACAGGTCCACCATTTCATGCGGCTTCAGCGCCACGTACGGGGTCTCGCGGTCGCTGCGCTGCGGATTGCGGCGCGCCGCCACGATCGTCTTGATCGAATACACCAGCACCGACGCCACCACCAGCAGGAACAGCGCGGTCAAGCCGGTGTTGACGTAGGCGTTGACCACGATCTGCTGCATCTGTGCGACCGACTTCGCCGGTGCGGTGATGGTGCCGCTGGCCAACGCGTCCTGGAACTTGTGTGCCTGTGCCAGGAAACCCTGCGCCGGGTTGCTGTCGAAGATCTTGATGAAACCGGCATAGGTGGTGCAGATCAGCAGCCACACCGCCGGCACCGCGGTGACCCACGCGTAGCGGTCACGCTTCATCTTGAACAGCACCACCGTACCCAGCATCAGCGCGATGCCCGCCAGCATCTGGTTGGAGATGCCGAACAACGGCCACAACGTCTGGATGCCGCCGAACGGATCGACCACGCCGGTGTACAGCAGGTAGCCCCACAGCGCCACGCAGCCGGCAGTGCCGATGATGTTGGCGGTCCACGACTCGGTCTTCTTCAGCGCCGGCACGAAATTGCCGAGCAGGTCCTGCAGCATGAAACGACCGGCACGTGTGCCCGCATCCACCGCGGTGAGGATGAACAGTGCTTCGAACAGGATGGCGAAGTGGTACCAGAACGCCATCATCGCGTCGCTGCTGCTGGGGATCGCCTCATGCAGGATCTGCGCGATGCCCACCGCCAGGGTGGGTGCACCACCGGCACGATGCAGGATGGTCGGCTCACCGATCGCTGCCGCCGTGGCGGTCAGCTGTTCGGGGGTGATGGTGAAGCCCCAGGTATTGGTGATGTAGTGTGCGGCCGATGCGGCATCGGCACCGATCACCGCCGCTGGGCTGTTCATCGCGAAGTAGATGCCCGGATCGATGATCGAGGCCGCCACCAGCGCCATCACTGCCACGAACGATTCCATCAGCATGCCGCCGTAGCCGATGTAGCGCATGTGCGCTTCATTGGCCAGCAGCTTGGGCGTAGTGCCCGAGGAGATCAGTGCATGGAAACCCGACACCGCGCCGCAGGCGATGGTGATGAACAGGAACGGGAACATGCCGCCTTTCCACACCGGGCCGTCGCCGCTGGCCGCGAACTGGGTCAGCGCCGGCATCTTCAGTTCCGGCATCACCACCAGGATGCCGATGGCCAGCGCGATGATCGTGCCGATCTTCAGGAAGGTCGACAGGTAGTCGCGCGGTGCCAGCAGCAGCCAGACCGGCAGCACCGAGGCGACGAAACCGTAGCCGATCAGCATCCAGGTAATCTGGGTGCCGGTGAAGGTGAACGCCGGGCCCCAGGTCGGGTCTGCCGCCACCTTGCCACCGAACCAGATCGCGGCGAGYAGCAGCACCAGGCCCACCACCGAGATCTCACCGATCTTGCCCGGCCGGATGTAGCGCATGTAGACGCCCATCAGGATCGCGATGGGCATCGTCGCGATCACCGTGAACATGCCCCACGGGCTTTCCGCCAGTGCCTTGACCACCACCATCGCCAGCACGGCCAGGATGATGATCATGATCAGGAAGGCACCGAACAACGCGATGGTGCCGGGCACCTGGCCCATTTCCTCGCGCACCAGGTCACCCAGTGAACGGCCGTTGCGGCGGCTGGACAGGAACAGAACCATGAAGTCCTGCACCGCACCGGCCAGCACCACGCCGACCACCAGCCACAGCAGGCCGGGCAGGTAGCCCATCTGCGCGGCCAGCACCGGGCCGACCAGTGGGCCGGCACCGGCAATGGCGGCGAAGTGGTGGCCGAACAGCACGTGCTTGTTGGTCGGTACGTAGTCCAGGCCATCGTTGTTGATCACCGCCGGGGTGGCCCGGGTCGGATCGAGCTGCATCACCTTGTCGGCGATGAACAGGCTGTAGAAGCGGTAGGCAACCAGGTACAGCGATACCGCCGCGACCACGATCCACAACGCGTTGATGTGCTCACCGCGCCGCAGCGCCACCGTGCCCAGGCAGAACGCGCCGAGCAGGGCGAGGGCCGCCCAGCCTATTTTGGAAAAACCTTTCATGAGGTGCTCTCTCCCGGAAAGACAGGCAAAGAGTCCCGCGTGCCCCTGGCAGGGTCAATGTGCACGGGACCATTCGGCGGTAGTACTTTGGTCGTACATGGGTGTGGCAGGTGGCGATGTTCCTTCGCAGCCGACAACGCAGGCGGTGCCGGCGTGCGGACATGACGTGCGGCGAACACCAGGGATGGAACAATCGGTTGCGACGGCATCCATTGGCGTTGCGCGCTGCAGCGTCCATTTTTAGCGGCATCCATCCAACAGGAGTCACCATGAGCCTTCCCGAGCCGGTCCGCGTCCTGCGTACCATCCGTGGCATGCCCACCTCCGACGGTGCCGGTGTTCGCCTGACCCGGGTCATCGGCGGCCCCTCGCTGCCCGACCTCGATCCGTTCCTGCTGCTCGACGAATTCGGTACCGATCGCGCCGAGGACTACATCGCCGGTTTCCCCGAGCATCCGCATCGTGGTTTCGAGACCGTCACCTACATGCTCGATGGCCGCATGCGGCATCGCGACAATCACGGCAACGAGGGCCTGCTGACCCCCGGCAGCGTGCAGTGGATGACGGCCGGCCGTGGCCTGGTGCATTCGGAGATGCCCGAGCAGGAAAGCGGGCAGATGCGCGGCTTCCAGCTGTGGGTGAACCTGCCGGCGCGCGACAAGATGACCGCGCCGAAGTACCAGGAATTCGCTCCCGAAAAGATCCCGGTGGTGCAGCCGGCCGAAGGCGTGCAGGTCAAGGTGATCGCTGGCACGGTCGAGGGCACGGCGGGGCCGATCGCGCAGCCAGCCACCGATCCGCTGTATCTGGACATTGCACTGGAGGCCGATCGTGCCTGGACCTACTCCCTGCCCGAAGGCCACAACGCGTTCGTCTATGTGTTCGAAGGCGGGTTGACGGTGGGCGAGCAGGATGCGGCGCGCGACGTGGCGCGGCAGGAACTGGCGGTGCTGGGCGGCGGCGAGCAGCTGCATCTGTCGGCAGGCAGCGACGGTGCGCGGTTGATCCTGGTGGCGGGTCGTCCGTTGCGCGAGCCGGTGATGCGGCATGGCCCGTTCGTGATGAACACCCGCGAGGAATTGATGCAGGCCTTCGTCGATTTCCAGGAAGGCAGGTTCTGAGGTCGCGCTGCGGGCCATGCCCACAGCGCATCGGTAGCGCCGGGTCATGCCCACAGCACATTGGTAGCGCCGGGCCATGCCCGGCGGATGTCCAGGTCCAGAAGAGCCGACACGGCCGAAAGCCGCCGGGCATGGCCCGGCGCTACCGATGGATCGGGTGGAAGTGCGGGAATGCTGCCAGGCAGTCATCCCCGCAGCGCCTCAGCGGCCGTCGGCCACGGCAGAGGGCGTCAGGTTCATGCCCTGCGCAAGCTGCTGCAGCGTGCCCAGTTCCTGGGAACTGTCGGGATACAGCGCGATCTGCGCGTAGCGGCCCTTGTCCAGCTTGACCACGCTGATGCGGCGCTCGGCATAGCCCGGCGGCTGCTGGCCGCCCAGATCCGGCTGGTACCAGTACATCGATTCACCGGCAAAGCTGCCTTTTTCCTGGCGCAGCGAGCGGGTCAGCGGAATGCCCGGATCGCGCTGGCTGAGCATCAGGCTCAGTACTTCGCGCCCGTCACTGGTGGCCGCGCGGCAGACCAGGAAGCCGGACTGTGCCTGCTGCTGCCATTGCAGGCCGCTGCTGGCGGGCAACGAAGGACAGTCGACCGGGGCCTGCGCGCAGGCAGACGCCGCAACGAACAACAGGCTCGACAGAACAACAGGCGCGAACTTCATGCATCCCCCAAGGTGGCGTGTCGTTGGCACCGCCGGTGACACCGGCGGTCGAGGCATCCCATCCCCGGATGCCGTCCTGCCCGGCGAAAGCACGGGCGGATGACCAGACCTTAACGGAACGTGAGCGATCGCACAAATCGCGGTTACATCCGTAACCATTGCGGCCGAGGGTCGGCCGCAATGGCACGGTCATGGCTCAGCGGTCGTTGCCGATCCACTTGTAGATGATGCCGCCGATCGCACCGCCCAGCAGCGGGGCGACCCAGAACAGCCATAGCTGGCCGGTTGCGCCACTGCCGGCGAAGAAGGCCACCGCCGTGGAGCGGGCCGGGTTCACCGACGTATTGGTCACCGGAATGCTGATCAGGTGGATCAGGGTCAGGGCCAGGCCGATGGCCAGCGGCGCGAAGCCCGCCGGCGCCTTGCCATGGGTCGCGCCCATGATCACGATCAGGAACACCGCCGTGAGCACCACTTCGCACAGGAACGCGGCCGCCACGCTGTAGCCGCCGGGTGACAGCGCGCCATAGCCGTTGCTGGCGAACGCGCCGGCCTGGCTGCCATCGATGGCGAAGCCGCTGGCACCGGAGGCGATCTGCAGCAGGATGAAGCCGGCCAGCAGGCCGCCGGCCACCTGCGCGATGATGTAGGGCACCAGATCCCGGGTCGGGAAGCGCCCACCGGCCCACAGGCCCACGCTGACCGCTGGATTGAAGTGCGCACCGGAGATATGTCCGAACGCGTAGGCGCCGGTCACCACGGTCAGGCCGAAGGCCAGGGCCACGCCGAGGAAACCGATACCCAGCGGATTGCCGTCGCCACCGAACTTGGCGGCCAGCACCGCACTGCCACAGCCACCCAGAACCAGCCAGAACGTGCCGAGGAACTCGGCGGACAAGCGTTTACCCATGCTCATGTGTTGCACTCCTTTGACGGTCTAAAGTGTGATTTATGTCACATTTCAGTGATCAGCGGGTGACTGTAGCGTCAACGCCGGGTGCAGGGATACACCTTCGGATGTGTGCAACACGCGATGCTCAGTACTGGGGCAGGGGAATGAATTCCTTGTCGTCGCCGGGAATGGTGCCGAAACGTCCGGCTTCCCAGTCGTGCTTGGCCTGCTCGATACGTTCCTTCGAACTGGACACGAAGTTCCACCACAGATGGCGCGGGCCATCCAGCGGTTCGCCGCCGAACAGCATCGCCTTCACCGGCGTCTTCGCCCGCAGGCGGCCGCGCGCACCGGCTTCGGGAATCACCAGGTGCTGGGGGGGAATGTCCACACTATCCAGCTGCGCTTGGCCCTCGAGGATGTACAGCGCACGTTCGCGGTGGCCATCATCGATGTCGATCTCCGCATCCGGGTCCAGGTCGATCGCCACGTTGAGCGTGTCGGCGAACACCTTGACCGGCGACTCCTCGCCATAGGCGCGTCCGGCAATGACGCGCAGCCAGGCGCCGTTGCGGCGCTGCTCGGGCAGCGTGGCGGCGGCATGGTGGTAGAAGGCCGGTTCGATTTCCTCATGCGACTTCGGCAACGCAACCCAGGTCTGCATGCCGTGGATCGGGTTGTCATGGTCGCGGTCCGGTTGCGGCGTGCGCTCGGAATGGGCGATGCCGCGGCCGGCGGTCATCCAGTTGACGTCACCGGGACGGATCACCTGGTCCGAGCCCAGCGTATCGCGGTGGCCGATGGCACCGGACCAGAGGTAGGTGACGGTGGCCAGGCCGATATGCGGGTGCGGGCGCACGTCGATGGCGGTACCGGGGTGCATGAGTGCCGGGCCCATCTGGTCGACGAACACGAACGAACCGATGCTGCGGGCCTGCAGGGTGGGCACGGCGCGGCGCACTTCCAGGCCGCCGATGTCGTGCACGCGCGGGGCGATGATGGTGGTCATGCGGGCGTTCTCGCTGGCAGGGATCAAGGCGGTCAGCATCGCATGTGGTGGTGGCGGTGACATTCCCCGTCCGGGTAACAGGTTGTTCCAGCCAACGGCGCAGCCCCTCGTGGCTGTGGGTTGGTCGCTGAAGGCAAAAGCAGAAGCCGCGCTTGGCCGGGCGGGTGGGTGGCGCAGGACACGCCGTAAACCCGTCCATGGGGGCTCGATGGCGCCATCCATGGCGCCAACGGTCCTGCGCCACCCACCCGCCCGGCCTCTGACGGTTTCCGGGTGCTGTCCAGCCACGGAGAAGAAAAAAGAAAATCAAAATCAAACTCAAACGCCGGTCGCTTCGCTCGCATCCACGCATGGCGTGGACCAAGCGTGTCGACCAAGGTCGACACCTACCAGCTCCCGAAGGTCACCGACCGTCACCGGGAAACTGTCASRGGTGGGGCGGTGTGGGCTTGCAGGACCGTTGGCGCCATGGATGGCGCCATCGAGCCCCCATGGAYGGGTTTACGGCGTGTCCTGCCAACCCACACCCCCCCGCCCAACAAACAGAAAAGCCAGAGCCGGCTGTTGCTCCGGCTCTGGCTCTGGCTTCGGCTGTTGCTGTTGCTGTTGCCTACGCGGGTGCCGGGCCGCAGGCCCGGCTGATCACATCAAACCACCGGTTCGCGCAGTACCGGGTTGTCCCAGCCCGGGCGCGGTGCGAAGCGATCACCGTGGCGCTGCTGCAGCGCCTTCAGGCGCTCCACGATGGCATCGGCACCCACCGCACGGATGTGCTGGATCGGACCGCCGCGGAACGGTGCGAAACCGGTACCGAAGATCACGCCCGCGTCCAGCAGGTCCGCGTCGGCCACCACTCCTTCGTGCAGGCACGCCACCGCCTCGTTCAACAACGGCAGGATCAGGCGATCTTCCAGATCGGCAGGCGCCTGATAGTCGCGCGCCACGTCCGGCTTCTTGGCCCGGCCGTTCTCCCAGGTGTAGATGCCTTGGCCATCCTTCTTGCCGCGCTTGTCCGGTTCCACCGTCTGCAGCGCCGCCGGAATCTGCAGGCCCAGGAACGGGGCCAGTTCCTTGCCCACGCCAGCGGCCACGTCCAGGCCTACGGTGTCGATCAGTTCGATCGGGCCCATCGGCATGCCGAACTTCACCGCCGCCTTGTCGATCACCGGGCCCGGAATGCCTTCAGCGTATGCGGTGGCCGCTTCCAGCATGTACGGGAACAGCACGCGGTTGACCAAGAAGCCGGGCGTGCCGGCCACCGGCACCGGGAACTTGCCCAGCGCCTTGCAGAAGGCTGCCAGGCGACGCTCGGTTTCGGCCGCCATGCCGTCGTGATGGATGATCTCCACCAACGGCATCTGGGCCACCGGGTTGAAGTAATGCAGGCCGGCGAACTGCGCCGGGCGCTGGATGTGATCGCGCAGCTCCACCAGCGGAATCGACGAGGTGTTGGTGGTCAGCAACGCGTCGAGCTTCATCTTCGGCTCCAGCGTCTGGTACAGCGCACGCTTGGCTTCCGGGTTCTCGATGATCGCTTCGATGACCAGATCGGCCTGCGCCACGCCATTGCCTTCCAGGTCCGCACGCAGGCGCGCGGCGACGGCCGGACGCTTGCTCTCGTCACGCACCTTCTTGGCGAACAGTGCCTGCGCACGCTCCATGGCCGGGTCGATGAAGCGCTGCTCGCGGTCCTGCAGGGTCACTTCAAAACCCTTGTAGGCGGCCCACGCAGCAATGTCACCGCCCATCACGCCAGCACCGACCACGTGCACGTGGCGGATGCCGGAATCGCCACCGCCCAGGCCCTTCAGGCGTTCGGTGAGGAAGAAGATGCGGATCAGGTTGCGCGCGGTCGGCGTGCTGGCCAGCTTCACTACGGCGCGTCGTTCGGCATCCAGGCGTGCCTGCACCGGCTTGCCGCCGCTGCGCTGCCAGGTGCTGATCAACGCATACGGCGCCGGGTACTGGTCCTTCTTCGCCTTGCGTGCGACCTGCTTGACCATCTGCGGGGCCAGCAGCTGGCGTGCCGGCCAGGTATTGGTCGCCCAGGCCAGCGCACGCTGCTTGAACGGGCGGGTGGTGCCGGACAGTGCCAGCGCCACGGCGGTGTCGAGCACGACGGCCGGTGCCACCACCTTGTCGACCAGCCCGATGCCGCGTGCGGCCGAGGCCGACAGCGTGCGTCCGGTCAGCATCATGTCCATCGCCGCCGGTGCGCCGACCAGCTGCGGCAGGCGCGCGCTGCCACCCCAGCCAGGGAAGATGCCCAGTTGGGTTTCCGGCAGGCCGATGCGGGTGGAACTGTCATTGGATGCAACGCGATAACGGCAGGCCAGGGCCAGCTCGGTACCGCCGCCCAGGCAATGGCCATGGATGGCGGCCACGGTCGGGCAGGGCAGTTCTGCCAGCTTCTGGTAGGTCGACTGGCCGCGGCGGATGGCGTCGTTGACGGTGCCGCGGCGATCGAACTCCTGGAACTCCTTCAGGTCGGCACCGGCGATGAAGCCTGCCTTCTTGAGGGACTGGATCACCACGCCCTTCGGTGGGTCCATGGCGATGCGCTCCAGCAGGTCGCCCAGCTCCAGCAGCACATCCTGCGACATTGCGTTGACACTGCTGTCCTGACGATCCAGAGAGAGGACCACCACGCCATCGTCGCGGATCTCGGGGTGCCAGTGGCTGAAGCGGAGACCATCGAAGCTTGAGAGCATGGACGTTCCATCCGGTTGTGTATGGAGAAGGGGGCTATGATCCAGAGGTTGTTTCCCCCGCGTCAAATCCCAATAGCAGGGGTGTGGCGCCCCGGATCGCAGGCCTTGGACCGGAACGTTAACGGAACGGTGGTTAAAAGCTGGTGCGGCGCCAGGTGATCGGCGACTGAACTTTTCCCGGGATTGRCAGTCTCATTGCCCGACGTCGGTTGGGCTGACAGGAGTGCGGCCCCTCATGGCCGATGTTGATACACCTCAGGAGCTGGATCTGGAACTGGTCCGGCGCGTGCAGCACGGCGAGAGTGCCGCCTTCGATGTCCTGGTGCGCAAGTACCAGCATCGGGTCGTGGCCCTGGTCGGTCGCTACATCGCCGACTGGAGTGAATGTCAGGACGTGGCCCAGGACACTTTCATCCGTGCGTACCGTGCGATTGGAAGCTTCCGCGGCGACGCCCAGTTCTCAACCTGGTTGCATCGGATCGCCGTGAACACCGCCAAAAACCACCTGGCTTCGCACAATCGCCGCCCGCCGACCGATGACATCGACATCGGCGACGCCGAGCAGTTCGACAGCGGCACGCGCCTGCGCGACACCGATACGCCCGAGCGCGAGTTGATGCGCCAGGAACTGGAACAGACGGTGATGAAGGCCGTCAACGCGCTGCCGGAAGAACTCCGGTCGGCGATCACCCTGCGCGAGGTGGAAGGCCTGAGCTACGAGGAAATCGCGCAGAAGATGGGGTGCCCGATCGGCACCGTGCGTTCACGGATCTTCCGGGCGCGCGAGGCGATCGACACCGAACTCCGGCCGCTGCTGGACATCGGCAGTGCCACCCGCGAGAAGAGCCGTATATGACCCGCATTCCGAACAACGAATCGCACAACCACCAGTCTCCCGCCGGGCAACGCCTGGACGAACGCCATCGCCAGCAGTTGTCGGCGCTGGTCGACGGCGAGCTGGGGGCAGACGAGGCGCGCTTCCTGGTGCGCCGCATGGAACACGATCCGGAACTGGCTGGCTGCCAGGAACGCTGGCAGCTGCTGGGTGATGTCATGCGCGGCCAGGCGTCGCTGCTGGCACCGGCCGGTTTCAGCGCCGCCGTGGCTGCCGCCATCGCCGCCGAGCCCGCACCGCTGGCCGAGCCGAAGCGTCAGGCCCGCCGTAGTGGTTGGCGTGCATGGGGCGGCGGTGCGCTGGCCGCTTCGGTTGCCGCCGTAGCGCTGTTCGTCGGCCGCGAAAAACTGCAGGAGGCGCCGCCGGTGGATGTCTCCGCACCGCAGGTGATCGCCAGCCAGGCGCAGTTGCCGCCGGCATCGGAGCAACCGGCTGCCGTCACCGAGGCGTCTGTGGACACTGCTGCGATGGCCGTGGCCAGCGTGCCGGCGGTGGCCATGGCCGCCGCCAGCCGTCGCCAGGATGTGCGCCGCGCCAGCGCCACCCGCAGCCAGCAGGCCGCACGCGTGGCCCAGCGCGATGACGTACCGCTGCGCGCGGTTGCCAGCCAGGCGCCGCTGACCCCGACCATGCCCGCCGGTAGCGCGCGCAATCTGCCCTTTGGCGAGGTCGGCAACCTGCAGGCACGGCCGTGGCCGCGCTCCAGCCTGGCGCCCGCCGCCGGTGGCGCCCTCAATGCCAGTTTCCCGGCCCATGCCGGTGGCGCTGCGTTCTATCCGTTCGAGCCACGCCTGCAGGACGACCTGCCGGCGTCGCAACGCCCGCGCGACTGAGCCGGGTACCGTTCCACGCCCCGCCGTCGGCGGGGCGCTTCTTTCCCTTTCCATCCGACCCGGAGGTTGCCGTCCGATGACTCCCCGACTCCGCACGCATGCCATTGGCCTGTTCGCCCTGACCCTGCCGCTGGTGGCCTGTGCCCAACCGGCGGCGCCTGCCGCCCAGCCGCAGGCCGCCGCCGCCGCTGCGGCCCCACGCGCACCGGCGCAGCCGTTGGTCAGCGGTCTGCCTGACTTCACCAACCTGGTTGAGCAGGTCGGCCCCGGTGTGGTCAACGTCGACACCACCATCGTCCGCAGCAACCGCCAGGCCCGGGGCGGCATGGGCCCGGGTGATGACGAGATGCCCGAGTTCTTCCGCCGCTTCTTCGGCCCGGATTTCCCGATGCCCGGGCAGGGCCCTGGCGGGCAGGACGGCGGCCCCAGCATCAAGGGCCGCGGCATGGGCTCGGGCTTCATCATTTCGCCTGACGGCTACGTGCTGACCAATTACCACGTGGTCGCCGACGCCAGCGAAGTGAAGGTCAAGCTCGGCGATCGTCGCGAGTTCACCGCCAAGGTGATCGGCAGCGACCAGCAGTACGACGTCGCCCTGCTGAAGATCGACGGCAAGAACCTGCCGACCGTGCGCGTGGGGGATTCCAACAGCCTGAAGCCCGGTCAGTGGGTTGTCGCGATCGGCTCRCCGTTCGGCCTCGACCACTCGGTTACCGCTGGCGTGGTCAGTGCCCTCGGCCGCAACACCGGTGGGCCGGACCAGCGCTATGTGCCGTTCATCCAGACCGACGTGGCGATCAACCAGGGTAATTCCGGCGGCCCGCTGCTGAACACCCGTGGTGAAGTGGTCGGCATCAATTCGCAGATCTTCTCGGCCTCGGGTGGCTACATGGGCATCAGCTTCGCGATCCCGATCGATCTGGCGATGAGCGCGGTCGAGCAGATCAAGAAGACCGGCAAGGTCACCCGTGGCCAGCTCGGCGCGGTGGTGCAGGAAATCGACGGCCTGAAGGCGCAGGCGATGGGCCTGCCCGACAGCCGCGGTGCGCTGGTCAACCAGATCGTGCCGGACAGCGCTGCGGCCAAGGCCGGGGTCAAGATCGGTGACGTGATCCGCACGGTGAACGGTGCGCCGGTCAACAGCTGGTCCGATCTGCCGCCGCTGATCGGTGCGATGGCACCGGGCAGCCGCGTCACCCTGGGCGTGATCCGCGATGGCAAGCCGCGTGACCTGAGCGCGACCCTGACCGCTCTGGCCGAGGACGCGCAGGGCAATGGCCGCAGCCCGTCCGCAGGCAATGACACGGCGGCTCCGCAGGCCGGCGCCAATGCCCTGCTGGGGTTGGACGTTGCCGACCTGACTGCGCCGCAGCGCAAGCAGCTGGGCCTGGAGGCGGGTGAAGGTGTCCGCATCACCGCCGTGAAGGGCGAGGGCGCCCGTGATGCCGGCCTGTCCGGGGGCATGGTGATCCTGCAGGTGGCCAGTACCCCGGTCGGCAGCGTTGAAGCCCTGAACCGCGCGCTGTCCGGCTATAAGAAGGGCGATGTGGTCATGCTGCTGGTCCGTACCGGCAGCGGCAACAGCGCCTTCGTCGCGGTCAAGGCCGGCCCGTAACAACCGATGGCCGCCTTCACGGCGGCCCTCGTGGTGTCCCCGAAGCCCCGCCCTGGCGGGGCTTCGGCCATTCCGGGGCCGTGCCGGCAGGCCAACCACGCGGCGGCCCTCCGGGCATGCGATAATCGACCGTTACCCTGACGACGCCGCGCGCCGCCGCCACCTCTCTATGTCCTCTGATTCGATGCGGAACATCCGCAACTTCTCCATCATCGCCCACGTCGACCACGGCAAGTCCACGCTGGCCGATCGCATCATCCAGCTCTGTGGCGGCCTCCAGGCCCGCGAGATGGAAGCGCAGGTGCTCGACTCCAACCCGATCGAGCGCGAGCGTGGCATCACCATCAAGGCGCAGTCGGTGTCGCTGCCGTACGTGGCGAAGGACGGCCAGACCTACCACCTGAACTTCATCGACACCCCCGGCCACGTCGACTTCTCCTATGAAGTCAGCCGCTCGCTGGCCGCCTGCGAGGGCGCGCTGCTGGTGGTCGATGCGGCCCAGGGCGTGGAAGCGCAGTCGGTGGCCAACTGCTACACCGCGGTGGAGCAGGGGCTGGAAGTGGTGCCGGTGATCAACAAGATCGACCTGCCCACCGCCGATATCGAGCGCGCCAAGGCCGAGATCGAGGCCGTGATCGGCATCGATGCCAGCGACGCCGTGCCGGTCAGCGCCAAGACCGGCCTGAACGTGGTCGACGTGCTGGAAGCGATCGTGCATCGCATTCCGCCGCCGGTGCCGCGCGATACCGACAAGCTGCAGGCGCTGATCATCGACTCGTGGTTCGACAACTACCTGGGCGTGGTCTCGCTGGTGCGCGTGATGCAGGGCGAGATCAAGGCCGGTGACAAGCTGCAGGTGATGTCCACCGGCCGCAACCACCAGGTCGACAACGTCGGTGTGTTCACCCCGAAGCGCAAGGTGCTGCCGGCACTGCGCGCGGGCGAAGTGGGCTGGGTCACCGCCAGCATCAAGGACGTGCACGGCGCGCCCGTCGGTGACACCCTGACCCTGGCCGGCGATCCGGCACCGAAGCCGCTGCCCGGCTTCCAGGAAATGCAGCCGCGCGTGTTCGCCGGCCTGTTCCCGGTCGATGCCGAGGACTACCCGGACCTGCGCGAAGCGCTGGACAAGCTGCGCCTGAACGATGCCGCGCTGCGCTTCGAGCCGGAAAGCTCCGAAGCGATGGGCTTCGGTTTCCGTTGCGGCTTCCTCGGCATGCTGCACATGGAAATCGTGCAGGAGCGCCTGGAGCGCGAATACAACCTGGACCTGATCAGCACCGCGCCGACGGTGGTGTATGAAGTCCTGAAGACCGATGGCACGATCATCAACATGGACAACCCGGCCAAGCTGCCGCCGGTGAACCATGTGCAGGAGATCCGCGAGCCGATCATCCGCGCCAACGTGCTCACCCCCGAGGAGTACATCGGCAACATCATCAAGCTGTGCGAAGAAAAGCGTGGCAGCCAGCTCGGCATCAACTACCTGGGCAGCCAGGTGCAGATCAGCTACGAGCTGCCGATGGCCGAAGTGGTGCTGGACTTCTTCGACAAGCTGAAGTCGGTCAGCCGTGGCTATGCTTCGCTGGACTACCACTTCGTGCGCTTCGATGCCGGTCCGTTCGTGCGCGTGGACGTGCTGATCAATGGCGACAAGGTCGATGCGCTGTCGCTGATCGTGCACCGCAGCCATGCCGATCGTCGTGGCCGCGAGCTGTGCGAGAAGATGAAGGACCTGATCCCGCGCCAGCAGTTCGACGTGGCCATCCAGGCCGCCGTCGGCTCGCAGATCATCTCGCGCACCACGGTCAAGGCCATGCGCAAGAACGTTCTGGCCAAGTGCTATGGTGGCGACGTTTCGCGCAAGAAGAAGCTTCTGGAAAAGCAGAAGGAAGGCAAGAAGCGCATGAAGCAGGTCGGCCGCGTGGAAATTCCGCAGGAAGCCTTCCTGGCCGTGCTGCAGATGGACAACAAATAAGCCCCGAAACCGGCCTTCGGGCCGATCGTCCGGTGACGTTGCAAAGGACCCTGAATGAAACTGTTTGAGATCCTCCTGGTCGTGCTGACCCTGGCCTCCGGCCTGATCCTGCTGGCCGACAAGCTGTACCTGGCCAAGCGTCGCGCCCAGCGCGCCGGCCTGCTCGACACCGAGCCGGTGCTGGTGGACTACTCGCGTGCGTTCTTCCCGGTGCTGGCGATCGTGCTCATCGTGCGCAGCTTCATCGCCGAGCCGTACAAGATCCCGTCCAGCTCGATGATGCCGAACCTGCTGATCGGCGATTTCATCCTGGTCAACAAGTTCTCCTATGGCCTGCGCCTGCCGATCACCAACACCCGCTTCGTGCCGGTCGGCGATCCGGCCCGTGGTGACGTGGTGGTCTTCCACTTCCCCGGCCATGGCGACAACGACCCGGCCAAGGGCGAGAACTTCATCAAGCGCGTGATCGGCGTGCCGGGCGACACCGTCGTGTTCGAAGGCGACGGGGTGATCCTCAACGGCGAACCGCTGAAGTACGACAACAAGGGGATCTATGCCGGCCACAAGGGCCAGGGTGAGGGCGCCAACCTGCTGGTCGAGCACCTGCCGGGCCGCACCCACACCGTGCTGGAGACCGACTATCCGCGTGGCCAGGGCCAGTGGACCGTGCCGGCTGGCAAGTACCTGGTGATGGGCGACAATCGCGACAACAGCGACGACGGCCGTTTCTGGGGCCTGCTGCCGGAAGAGAACCTGCGCGGCAAGGCATTCCTGATCTGGCTGAACTGCCAGGGCTGGTTCTGCAAGGACGGCTTCGAACCGTCGCGGATCGGCTCGAGCATCAAYTGACTTCACATCCACTCGCGTATCTGGGGAGAACGCAATGAAGACGATGAACACGCAGCGCGGCATGACCCTGACCTCGTTCCTGACGGTCCTGATCGTGGTTGGCTTCTTCCTCTACATCGGCATGAAGCTGTTCCCGATGTACCAGGAGTATTACGCGGTGCGCTCGGCGATGAAGAGCCTGGCCAAGGAACCGGGCATCGGCAGCATGGCGCCGGCCAACATCCAGGAACTGTTYTTCAAGCGGCTGTACATCAACTACTCGGACAACGTGAAGCCGGCCAACGTCAAGTTCGACCGTCGCGACAATGGCTGGACCCTCAAGGTCAACTACGAAGTGCGCCGCCAACTGGTCGGCAACCTGGATGTGGTTGGCAAATTCGATTCTTCCCAGGACCTGACCCGTAGCGGTGCCGAATAAATCTTTCCAACGTGAAGACCTGATCGGTCACGCCTTCCGCGACCCAGACCTGCTCAAGCAGGCGCTGACCCATCGCAGTGCCGGCGCGCCGCATAACGAGCGGCTGGAGTTCCTTGGCGACAGCATCGTCAACATGATGGTCGCCGAGGCGTTGTACCTGCGCTGGCCCAAGGCGGACGAAGGCGCGATGACCCGCGCCCGCGCCGAGCTGGTCCGCGAGGGTGCGCTGGCGGTGATCGCGCGGACCCTGCAGCTGGGTGACCGGCTGACGATGGGCCCCGGCGAAATGAAGTCCGGCGGCCATCGCCGTGACTCGACCCTGGCCGATGCATTCGAGGCCGTGGTTGCTGCGATCTACCTGGACGCGGGTTTTGAAGCCTGCCGGGCGATGGTCCTGCCCTGGTTTGCCGCCTCGATGGAGGCGCTGCCGGCCACCGGGCGACCGGAGAAGGACCCCAAGACCCGCCTGCAGGAATGGCTGCAGGGCCGACAGAAGGCGTTGCCACAGTACGAACTGGTGTCAGAATCCGGTGACGACCACGCCAAACACTTCCGGGTACGCTGCAACGTAGCCGACCCCGCCGCCAGCACCGAGGGCGAAGGCTCCTCGCGGCGGATTGCCGAACAACAAGCGGCTGCGGCCGTCCTTGAACAACTGGATTCCAAGTGAGCGAACAAACTCCCCATCATTGCGGCAGCGTGGCCGTCATCGGCCGCCCCAACGTGGGCAAATCGACCCTGACCAATGCCTTGGTCGGGGCCAAGGTCAGCATCGTGTCCAACCGGCCGCAGACCACCCGTCACCGCCTGCTGGGCATCGCCACCTACCCGGAAGGGCAGCTGGTGCTGGTCGACACGCCCGGCCTGCACAAGGTGCAGAAGCGGGCGATGAACCGGGTCATGAACCGCGCTGCCCGCGGCTCGCTGGAAGGCGTCGACGCCGGCCTGCTGGTGATCGAAGCCGGTCGCTGGGACGAAGAGGACAGCCTGGCCTTCAACGTGCTGCGCGACGCCGGTATCCCGGTGGTGCTGGTGGTCAACAAGATCGACCGCATGAAGGACAAGGGCGCACTGCTGCCGTTCCTGCAGGAAGTGACCGCCGGCCGTGATTTCTCGTCGGTGCATCCGATTTCGGCGCAGAAGCGCAACGGCCTGGAAGCCCTGGTCCGTGACGTGCTGGCGCTGTTGCCGGAAGCCCCGCCGATGTTCGGCGAAGACGAGATCACCGACCGCAGTCAGCGCTTCCTGGCCGGCGAACTGGTGCGTGAACAGCTGATGCGCCAGTTGGGCGAAGAGCTGCCGTACGCCACCACGGTGGAGATCGAGCGCTTCACCGAGGACGGCAACCTGCTGCGCATCGGTGCGGTGATCTGGGTCGAGCGCGAAGGCCAGAAGGCGATCGTGATCGGCAAGGGCGGCACCCGCCTGAAGGAGATCGGGGCCAAGTCCCGCCTGCAGATGGAGCGTCTGTTCGGTGCCAAGGTGTTCCYGGAAACCTGGGTGCGCGTGCGTGAGGGCTGGTCCGATGACGAGGCCGCGCTGAAGGCCTTCGGCTACGAATAAGCCGCGACGGTCGCTTCGATGCTGATCGAGGACGACACCGGCTTCGTGCTGCATGCGCGGGCCTATCGCGAGACCAGCCTGCTGGTCGAGGTATTGAGCGCCGAGCACGGCCGGATCGGCCTGCTCGCGCGCGGTGTTTCCACGGCCAAGGGCCAGGTGCTGCGAGCGGCCCTGCAGCCACTGCAGTGGATCCGCTTCAGCGCGCTGCAGCGTGGCGAACTGGCCCAGCTGCGCGGTGCTGAAGCGCTGGATGTGGCGCCGCGCCTGCTCGGCCAGGCCATGCTGGCCGGGTTCTATCTCAGCGAGTTGACCCTGCGCCTGGCACCGCGCCATGACCCGCTGCCGGAGTTGTACCTGGCCTTTGGTGAGGCGCGTGCGCGCCTGGCCGTGGGGGCCGGATTGGCCTGGACCCTGCGCCGTTTCGAACGCGAGCTGCTGGCGGCGCTGGGCGTGGGTTTCGATCTGGAGACCGCCAGCGATGGCCAGCCGATTGACCCGGCGGCGCGCTATGAACTGGACCCGCAGGAAGGACCGCAGCGCCTGCTCAGCGAGCGTGGCGGCGAGCGTCGCGCAGCGGCTACCGGCTCGGCACTATTGGCCCTGGCAACCGACGACGAACCGGGCGCAGCCGATCTGGCCAGCCTGCGCCTGCCGATGCGGCGGGTGCTGGCCCATCACCTGGGCGCGCGCGGGTTGAAGTCGTGGGAGATGCTGGAGCAGCTGACACCCCGGCGTTGAGGGGTGTTCGGCAGGGCTTGCAGCCCTGCACCTGCCGAATCAACGTCAACGTCAACGGCAAAAGCTGGCTATCCGTGGGTAGGCGGGGTGGGTCCGGTAGCGGGGGACGCCGTAAACCCATCCCTGGGGGCTTGGC
>NZ_JBFTOJ010000104.1:0-14262 GCF_056397905.1 Stenotrophomonas sp. 05L414_2 | reverse complement strand
GCGTAGTCCAGGTCGCGCATCTCCGACAGCGTGGTCTTCAGCGTCACGCCATTGGCCTCACGCATTTCCGCCGCGTTGTCCAGCGCCTTCAGCTGCGCGCCACCGGCAGCGCGCGAATCGATCATCCGTTCCGCCGCGCGGCCGACATCACGCAATGCGCTCTGCAGCTCGTTCTGCTGCGCGGCCATCTTCGCCGGGGTGCCGGTATCGGCATCCAGTGCGGCGATCAGCTTGTCCATGGTGTCGAAGATGTCGCGGCTGCTGGCGGCCTGCACGTTGAAGCTGTCACCTGTTGCTGGCGCGCCAGCGATCTGCAGGCGAACGCCATTGATCTCCAGTTCGCTGCCGGCCTTGTAGGTGCCGGTGCCGGTTACGTTGCCGGCACCGTCCAGCACTTCGTACTGATCGGCTGCGGTGAAGCGCACGCTGAACGATTGGCCGTTCCAGCTGTCGCTGCCATCACGGGTGATGTTGGTCAGCACGCCGTTGCCGGCGTTGCCTGCCGCTGCGCTGCCATCGACGAAGCCATCGCCGGTGGGGATGCGCAGGAAGATCTCGCTGCCGGGCAGGGCGTCGCGCACGTAGGTATCCGGGCCGACTTCCACCTGGCGCTGGGTCTGGTCGCCGCGATAGACAACCTTGCCGTCAATCTTGGCGAACGGCGGATCGCTGTCGTTGGTGCCGCCGAACACGTAGCGGCCGGTGCCGTCGCTGCTGTTGGCCAGCGACAGCAGGCCCTCGCGGATCTGGTTCAACTCGGTGATCAGGGTCTTCTTGTCGGGCGCACTCAAGGCGGGATTGCTGGCCTGGATGGTCAGATCGTTGACGCGCGCCATCAGGTCGTTGACCTGGGCCAGGGTGTTTTCCTGCACGCCCAGACGGTTCTGCACGTTGTTGCCATTGAGCTTCATGCGTTCCAGTGCGGCCAGGCTGCGGTCCAGGCCCACCGCAGCGCCTGCGGCGACCGGATCGTCCTTGGCGCTGACGATCTTGCTGCCGGTGGCGATCTGCTGTTCCAGGTGGCTGAGTTTGGCCTGCTTGGCCATCATCAGCGCTACCGACTGGCTGTACATCATTCCGGTGGAGATGCGGTTGCTCATCGGCGCACGGCTCCCAGGATGGTCTGGAACATGGAATCGGCGGTGGAGATCAGCTGCGAGGCGGCCTGGTAGGCCTGTTGCAGGCGCAGCATGTCGGCCGCTTCCTCATCGAGGTTGACGCCGGACACTTCGTCACGCGCTGCCTGTGCCTGGTCGGCGATCACCTGCTGCGCCCCCAGCGAATACTCCGCCGAACGCGCTGCTGCACCGACCTGGGTGGTCAGCCCGCCCAATGCGCCGCCCAGCGTCACCGTGCCGGYGTTGAACGCCTTGGCCGATTCCACCTTGGACAGCTTGGTGGCATTGCTGTTGTCCGACGAGCCGGCCGGGGTCGGGGTGATGTTGAAGGTGTCGCCATTCTTCGGCACGCCATCGAGCACGAAGCTCCAGCCGTTGGCGCTGATGGTCTGCCCGGGCGTATAGGTCTGCGGTGGGCCGCCATCGATGGTGTAGGTGGTGGCCGAGGTGAACACGATCGCAGCAGGATTGCGCAGGTTGGCGTTGGCCGCATCGGTCACGGTCACGCCGCTCAGCTTGCCGGTGCCGGTGTTGGCCAGTGCGGCAGCGCCCTTGATGGCGGCGGCCGCGGCAATGCGCGACGGATCGGTGATCGCCATCTCCAGGCTGCCGGCCACGCCAGCCGTCGGCTGCAGCAGGAAGCGGTCGTTGGCCGCCGGGGTGCCGCCCACCACCAGCTTCACGCCGTTGATGATCAACGGGTCGGCAGCGGTACCGGTGCCGGTCAGCGGCACGCTGGCRCCGGTGTCGGCGCGGCTGGCGGCCCAGTTGCTGCCATCGAACTTGAGCACGATGTTCTGCGCTTCCAGCTTGCCGAGGTCGCCGTAGCTGGCGGTGATCGCGCCGGTGCCGGTGTTGCCGGCATTGCCGGTGACACGCGGCGTGCCGATGTTGAAGAAGTCGCCGCCCATCTGTCCGTACAGATCCACGCCCTGGCGATGGGTGCTGTTGAACGTCTCGGCCAGGCCCACAGCCAGCTTGCCCAGTTCGGCCTGGGCCGGAGTCAGCACGGTGTCGCGGAACTCGAGCAGGCCGCCGATCTGGCCGCCCACGGCCTTCGGGTCCAGGGTGATGGTGCCGCCCTGGGTCTGCAGCGCCAGCTGCAGGCGCTCGGGCTGGTACGGGTCGGCCACCGTGGTGACCTTCGATGCGGTGGTGCCCACCACCAGCGCTTGGCCGCCGGCGGTGTAGACGTTCATGATGCCGCCGTCCTGGATCACCGCGGTGCCGCCGGTGTAGCCCACCAGCTGCGAGATCAGCTGGTCGCGGCGGTCCAGCAGGTCGGGTGCGGCGTTGGCGATGTTGGTGCCGATGGCACCATTGATCTGCGCGATCTCCGACGCCAGCCGGTTGACTTCGGTGGCACCGGCCATCAATCCATTGTTGACCTCGCCATTGAGGTTGTTCAGGTGGGTGTTGAGCTGGCTGAAGCGGTTGGCCAGGGCCTTGGCGCCATCGAGCATGTTCTGCCGGTCGGCCGTGCCCGCTGCGTTGGAGGACAGGCCGCTGACGGTATCGAAGAAGTTCGACCAGACCCCGGCCACGTTGGTGGCCGCGTCGGAGAACAGGGCATTGACCCGGTCGGCCATGCCCGAGAGCTGCTTCAGGCGTGCCAGTTCGCCACCGCTGTCGAGCAGGCGCGAGATCGCCAGCTGGTCGGCGGCGCGGCGGATGTCGACGATGCGTGTGCCGTTGCCAACGTCACCATAGCCGTAGTTCTGCGGGGTGGCGGTGGCGAAGTCGACCTTCTGCCGGCTGTAGCCGGGAGTGTTGAGGTTGGCCACGTTGTGGCTGGTGGTGGCCAACGCACGCTGGAAGGCGAGCAGGGCACTGGTACCGGTGGAAAGTACGCTGGACATGGGGTTCCTCAACGACGGGTGATACCCAGCGCCGCGGTTGCGGTGCTGGCGAAGGTCTGGCCGATGCGTGAGCCGGCGTCGGCCACGGCGGCCACGGCGCGCTCGATGGTCGGGCCGCCGGCGATCGCGGCGATCTTGGCCGCGTAGCGCGGGTCGGTGGCGTAGCCGGCGCGTTGCAGGCCGCGCGCGAAGCCCTGCACATCGGTGCCGGCCTGCAGCGCCTGCTGGTAGCGCGGGCTGGTCTTCAGCAGGCGCACGTAGTCGGCAAAGCTCTCTGCAGGCGAGGTGTAGGCGCGGAAGCTGGCGGTCTCGTTGCGGCGCACGCCATCGACGTACTCATGGGTGCCGGCGGTAGCGCTCTGGCCCTTCCAGCCGGTGGCCTTGATGCCGAACAGGTTGTGCGAGGTGCTGCCATCGGCATGCTTGATCTGGCGCTTGCCCCAGCCGGTTTCCAGCGCTGCCTGGGCAACCAGGGCGCGGGCGTCCACGCCCAGTTCCTTGGCCGCGCTCTGTGCGTGCTGCCAGATGCTGGCGACGAAGCCCTCTGGGGTGTGTGCGCCCAGCTGGGCGACGGCGGTGCGCGTGGCCAGTGCATCGGCCGGGGTGCCGCTGCTGCCGCGGTTGCTGGCGGTCGGCGCCCACTGGTCGCTGGCAGCAGCCCAATCGGTGCCACCGATGGCGCCTGCATAGGGATCGTCGGTACCCAGCGAACGGTGCATGCCGCTGCTTTCCCGGCCCGCAATCAGGTCCAGCGCCTGCTCCATCGGGGCGACGGAGGACTGCGCGCCATCCTGCACACCGGCCGCCATCTGCTGCAGCATGCGCACGGCCTGGCCGGCGTCCTGCAGCGGCAGCGACGGCGCCGCGGGCGCATTGAGCTGGTAGGCGCGGCTGGCCTTGGCCGGGTCCACCCGGGTATCCAGCGCCGGGCCATCGGCCTGCGCGCCGGACAACTGCCGGGTGATCATGCTCGACAGGCCCAGGCCCTTGCCGCGGGTCATCGCCTCGGCGATCTTCTGGTCGTACATCTCCCGGAACATCTTGTTTTCACCCGGGAACAGCGAATCGCCGAAGCTGGCGTCACGCATGCTCTTGACCAGCATCTGCGCGAACTGGCCTTCAAGCTGGCGCGCGACCTTGTCGATCTTGGCCGGGTCGTTCTGCTGGGCCGGGCTGAGTTCGAATGCGGGAGTGATGCGCATGTCAGATCACCTCGAGCTCGGCGCTCAGGGCGCCGGCCTGCTTCAGTGCTTCCAGGATCGCGATCAGGTCACCCGGTGCCGCGCCAACGGCGTTCACCGCATGCACGATCTCGTCCAGGGTGGTGCCGCCGTTGAACTTGAACATCCGGCTGCCATCGTTGGTGGCGGTGATGGTCGACTGCGGCGTGGCCACGGTCTGGCCACCGGCAAAAGCGTTGGGCTGGCTGACGTTGGTGTTTTCCTGGATGGTCACCGTCAACGAGCCATGCGAGATCGCGGCCGGGCCGACCCGTACCTGCTGGCCGATGACCACGGTGCCGGTACGCGAGTTGACCACTACCTTGGCCGGTGCAGCGCCCGGGGTCAGTTCCAGGTTTTCGATACGGGCCAGCAGGCCGATGCGCGCACCGGCGTCGGTGGGCGCACGCACGGCAACGGTGCCGCCGTCCACGGCACGCGCCGAACCCTCGCCGAAGGCATTGTTGAGCGCACCGACCATCCGCGAGATGGTGGTGAAGTCGCTGTTGTGCAGGTTCAGGGTGATCTCGCCGCTGGCGCCGAACACATCGGGCAGGGCGCGCTCAACGGTCGCACCGTTGGGGATGCGGCCGACGCTGGGCACGTTCACCGAGACGCGCGAACCGTCCTTGCCCTGTGCACCGAAGCCGCCCACGATCAGGTTGCCCTGGGCAATCGCGTAGACCTGGCCGTCGGCACCGCGCAACGGCGCCATCAGCAGCGAGCCACCGCGCAGCGACACGGCGTTGCCGATCGAGGACACGGTGATGTCGATCGGCTGGCCGGGCTTGGCGAACGGCGGCAGCTCGGCGTGGATTGCCACTGCCGCCACGTTCTTCAGCTGCGGGTTGACGTTGGCCGGTACGTTGACGCCCAGCTCGCCCAGCAGGTTCTTCAGGCTCTGCACGGTGAAGGGCGCCTGGCTGGTGCGGTCGCCGCTGCCATCCAGGCCGACCACCAGGCCGTAACCCACCAGTGCATTGCCGCGCACGCCACCCACCTGGGCCAGGTCCTTGATGCGCTCGGCGCTGGCGGGGGCAGCCACCGCGAAGACCATGAACACGGCACAGTAGAGCGACGCTGCGCGTCGCTGCCAGGAAGAAGAGAAGGAGAATTTCATGGCCATACTCAGAACGGCGTCAGGCCGGAGTTGAAGAAGCGGCTCAGCCAACCCATCGCGTTGGACTGCGCGACAGGGCCGCGGCCGCCATAGACGATGCGCGCTTCGGCCACGCGGCTGGAAGGCACGGTGTTGTCCGCGCTGATGTCGCCGGGGCGCACGATGCCCTGTACCTGCACCAGCTCATCACCCTGGTTCAGGCGCAGGTTCTTCTGCCCCTGCACCACCAGGTTGCCATTGGGCAGGCGCTGCACCACGGTCACGGTCACGTTGCCCTGCAGGCGGTTGCTCTGCGCGCTGTTGCCCTTGCCAGTGAAGTCGCGTGCGCCCTTGGCCGTTGCACTCAGGATGTCCTTGCCGCCCAGGGTGACCGGTGCGCCGAGAATCGACGGCGTGCCGAGGCTCAGGTTCGATTCCTTGTTGGTGGCGGTGTTGGCGCTGGTCTGCGCGGTGGTGTTTTCCAGCAGGGTGATGGTCAGCAGGTCGCCGACATCGCGCGCACGGCGGTCCGAATACAGCTGCAGGGTCGGGCCGGCGGCGTAGATCGCGCCGGCGGTCGGTTCGGCCTGCGGCGGCATGATCGGCTGCAACGGCGCCATCGTCGGATAGGGGCGCACGTCGCCAGCGATCACGCAGCCGCCGAGCAGGGCAGCCACGGCGCAGGCGAGGGCAGTACGGGCGAAGGAAGAAAGGGGCGACATGGCAGTTTCCCGGTGAGGGCGATCAGAGCTTGTTGCTGAGGTAGCCGAGCATCGAGTCGGTGGTCGAGATCGCCTTGGCGTTCATTTCGTAGGCGCGCTGGGTTTCGATCATCGACACCAGCTCTTCCACCACGTTGACGTTGCTGCCTTCCAGCGCACCCTGCACCACGGTGCCCAGGCCGTTCAGGCCGGGATTGCCGTTCTGCGCCGGGCCGGAGGCGGTGGTTTCCAGGAACAGGTTTTCACCACGTGCCTGCAGGCCCGCCGGATTGACGAAGTCGGTAAGGGTCAATGCACCGACTTCCACCGATGCCGCACCGTCGGCCATCTTCACGCTGATGGTGCCGTCGGTACCGATGGTCACCGACTGCGCGCCTTCGGGAATCTGGATGCCCGGCTGCACCGGGTAGCCGCTGTTGGTGACCAGCTCGCTGTCCTGGTTGATCTTGAACGAGCCGTCGCGGGTGTAGGCCGAGCTGCCGTCGGGCATCTGCACTTCGAAGAAGCCGCGGCCGTTGACCATCACGTCAAGCGCGCGGCCGGTCTGCTGCTGGCTGCCCTGCTCGAAGTTCTTGGCGGTGGCCACCACGCGCACGCCGGTGCCGATCTGCAGGCCGGTGGGCAGCTGGGTCTGTGCCGAAGAGGAACCGCCGGGCTGGCGCACCTGCTGGTACAACAGGTCCTCGAAGCTGGCGCGGTCCTGCTTGAAGCCGGTGGTGTTGGTGTTGGCGAGGTTGTTGGAAACCACCGACATGCGCATCTGCTGCGCATCCAGTCCGGTTTTCGCGATCCACAATGCCTGGTTCATCTTCGGAGTCCTGTCTGGGTGAAGCCGGCCGCGCGGTGCGGCCCATGGGGTAGGGGGTGCAAGCGGCGTGCCAGCACCGGCGCGGGCCGGTGCCGGAATTCCGTCAGCTGCCCAGGCGCAACAGGCTGTTGGCGCTGCGCGCGTTGTCATCGCCGTGCTTGATCACCTGCACCTGCATTTCGTACTGGCGCTGCAGCTGGATCATCTGCACCAGCGCGCCGGCGGCATCGACGTTGCTGCCTTCCAGCTGGCCACTGTGCACCGCCGTGCCCTGCGCCTGGGCGAACGGCTGCAGCGGATCGGTATTGCGGAACAGGCCATCCAGGCCGCGTTCGAGGCGATCATCCGGCGCCTGCACCACCTTGATCCGGCCGATCATCGCCATCGTCTGCGGGCCTTCGCCCTGCGGGATGATCGAGATCGTGCCGTCGTTGCCGATCTCCATCGCCTGGTAGGGCGGAATCGCGATCGGGTTGTTGTTGTCGTCCAGCACCGGACGGCCGCTGGAGGTCACCAGCTGGCCGTTCGGGGTCACCGATAGTGCGGCGCCACGGGTGTAGGCCTCGCTGCCATCGGTGGACTGCACGGCAAGCCAGGTGCCGGTCTGCAACGACAGGTCCAGCGGCTTGCCGGTGATGTGCTGCGCGCCGGCCGTGCGGTTGAAGCCCGCATCGACATGCAGTGCATCCACCCGCGAGGCAAAGCCCGGGCCACGGATCGGGAAGGCTTCGGTGTTGGCCAGCGCTTCCTTGAAGCCGGGGGTGTCCGAGTTGGCGAGGTTGTGGCTGAGCGTTCCCTGCGCCTGCAGGGAGGCGCGGGCACCGGTCATCGCCACGTAAAGGGCTTTATCCATGCGGGGAGTTCCGTGACAGGGTCAGCAGGTCATCAACGGATGTTGATGACGGTCTGGGTGATCTGGTCCTGGGTCGTGATCATCTGCGCGTTGGCCTGGAAGTTGCGCTGCGCGGTGATCATGTTGACCAGCTGTTCGGTCAGGTCGACGGTGGAGGATTCCAGCGAACCGGCCTGGATCTTGCCGAGGTTGGAGGTGTCGGCGGCGCCGGTGCGCGGCGTGCCCGAATCGAAGGTCTCCACCCACAGGTTGTTGCCCTTCTGTTCCAGGCCCTGCGGATTGTTGAAGCTGGTCAGTGCAACCTGGCCCAGCGGCTTGTCGTCGCCGTTGGAATAGCGGGCGAACACCACGCCGGTTTCCGAAACGGTGATCTCGTTGAGCTTGCCGGCCGCGTAGCCATCCTGCTGGGTGTTGCGCAGGGCGAACTTCTCGCCGTACTGGGTCGAGCCGCTCACATCCAGCGTCATGTTCAGCACGCCGGCGCCGGTGGTCGGGGTGAAGGTGCCCAGGCTGATCTTGCCGTTGGCCGGTGCGGTCAGCTTGCCGGCGTTGTCGAAGGTCAGCGGGGTGGGCGTACCGGCCGGCTGGCCATCGACGTAGTTGTGCACCGTCCAGGCGTTGGTGGCCGCTTCCTTGACGAAGTAGGACACTTGGGTGTGGCTGACGCCCAGCGAGTCATACACGGTGATGCCGCCGCTGGAATGGCTGTAGCTGTTGGAATTGGTGGGGTCGAAGGTGGTCACTGTCGGCTGCTTGGCATTGCCCGGCAGGGTGAAGCCGACCTTGACCTCGCTGGTCTGCTTGGGCGGGCTGTCGGTGGTCAGCAGCTGCAGGTCGACCAGGCGGCCGGCGTCGAAGTTGGTGCCGTCGGCGTTCGGTGCGAACACCTGCAGGCGTGCGCCCTGCGGGTTGACCACGTAGCCGGCGGCGTCGGTCTGGAAGTTGCCGGCGCGCGAGTACACGCGTGCACCGTTCATGTTCATGGTGAAGAAGCCCTCACCGGAAATGGCCATGTCCAGGCTGCGGCCGGTCTGCTCGTTGTTGCCCTGGATGAACTGCTGGGCCACGTTGGAAACACGCACGCCCGAGCCGATCGCGTTCTTGGACAGGCCGTAGCTGGTGGCGGCGAACAGGTCGGCGAATTCCGCGCGCGACTGCTTGAAGCCGGTGGTGTTGACGTTGGCCACGTTGTTGGCGGTGACGCTCAGGTCCGAGTTGGCAGCGTTGATGCCGGACAGGGAAATGTTGAAGCCCATGGGATGCTCCTGTTGGATGCGGTAGGTGCGGCTCAGCTGACGCGGAGCACGTAGTCGAGAGGGGCCGTGCCCAGGCCCTTGAGGTTCAGGTAGAGGCCGTCGGAACCGACGGTCACGCTTTCCACCGGTGCCTGCACGAAGGTGGACAGCTTGGTGCTCTTGCCGGTGGTGTCGACGTGGTTGGCGACGATGTTGTACTTGCCCGGCTCCATGCGCTTGCCGTTGGCATCCTTGCCATCCCAGGTGAACGCGGTCTCGCCGGCGGCCTTGGCTTCAACGCTGATCGAGGTGACCTTGGCGCCGTTGGCGTCGGTGACGTCCACGGTGACGATGCCGGCGGCCGGCGCGGCAACCGTGCCCTCCACCGAACCTTCCTTCTCCAGCACCAGCTTTTCCGACGGCACCAGCACCTGGTGGCCGACCAGGGCGGCGCCACGCAGCACCTGGTCGCTGGCCATCGACTCCTGGAAGCCCTTCACCGACTTGTTCAGATCGGTGATGCCCTGCACGGTCGACATCTGCGCCATCTGCGAGACCATCTGCGTGTTGTCCATCGGCTTCAGCGGATCCTGGTGCTGCAGCTGCTCGGTCATCAGGCGCAGGAAATCGGCCTGGTCCAACGTGTTCTTCTTCTTGGTGGCGTTGCTGTTGGGGGCGTTCAGGCCGAGTGCGGCGTAGACGTCCTGGTTGCTCTGGTTGTTGACGGCAGTGGTCATGGCGGTGTCCGGTGCAGCGGGCCTCAGCGGCCCATGGTCAGGGTGGCCAGGGCCAGTTCCTTGGCGGTGGTCAACATCTCCACGCCGGCCTGGTAATTGCGCGAGGTCGAGATCAGGTTGACCATCTGCGCCACCGGATCGACGTCGGGCTGGTAGATGTAGCCATCGCCGTCGGCCAGCGGATGGCCCGGCTCGTAGCGCTTGATCGGCGCCGCGTTGCTCTGGGTGATCTCCTTGACCTGCACCGAGGTGATGTTCGGATCGGTCTTGCTGGTGACCGCCTGGAAGATCGGTTCCAGCGGCTTGTACACCGCGTCGGCCGAGCCGGCGATGCTGTCAGCGTTGGACAGGTTGGAGGCGATGGTGCTCATGCGCACCGACTGCGCCTGCAGCGCGGAGCCGGCGATATCGAAGATCGGCAGGTTGCTCATGGCTTATTGCCCCGTGATCGCGGTGAGCATGGAACGCACCTTGCTTTCGACGAAGCTCAGCGAAGCGCGGTATTCCAGTGCAGCGCGGCCATAGGCGGCGCGTTCGGCATCGGGGTCGACGGTGTTGCCGTCGATGCTGGGCTGTACGCCCTCGCGGGCCACCTGGAACGGGTTGAGGCCACTACCGATTTCGTAGTGCTGCTCGTTGGTGGTGGTCATCAGGCCGTTGGCATCCAGCCCCTGCGCATGGCGAAGGGCCGAATCGAAGTCYAGGTCCTGGGCCTTGTAGCCGGGGGTGTCGGCATTGCCGAGGTTGCTGGCGATCAGCTTCATGCGCTGTTCGCGCAACGGCATTGCCTGGGCATGGACGCCCAGGTAGTCGGTAATCAGGTTGCGCACGGTGCACTCCCACGGGAACGTTGCCCGGGAAGCTGCAAGCGGTGTGCCAGAACCGTGGTGCGCAACATCGCGCTCGCCGGGCATGGCCCGGCGCTACCGTGGGTCGGAGCAGGTGTCTGGTAGCGCCGGGCCATGCCCGGCGGAGACGCGTGCGGCGGCCTTACGCCGCCATCGCCACCTTGCGCAGGCGGTCCAGCACGAAGTCGGCCAGCTCGTGCGGCGAATACTTGGCGACGAAGGCGTTGGCACCCACGCGCTCGACCATCGCATTGTTGAATACGCCCGACAGCGAGGTATGCAGCAGCACGTACAGCCCCGACAGGCCGGCATGGCGCCGGATTTCCGTCGTCAGCGTGTAGCCGTCCATCGCCGGCATCTCGATGTCCGAGATCACCATGGCGTAGCGTTCGGCCGGGTTTTCACCCGAGGCATGGATCTGCAGCAGGTGGTCCAGCGCCTGTTTGCCATCCGAGAGCAGGGTCGCGCCCACCCCCAGCTGGTCCAGCACGCTGCGGATCTGCTGGCGCGCCACCCGCGAATCATCCACCACCAGCACCTGCAGCTGCGGGGCGTCGGCGGGCATCGCCATGGCCGGGTCGAGCACGGCCTCACCGCGCACCTGGGCGATGTCGGCCAGCACGCTTTCCACGTCGATCACCTGGATCAGCTCGCCCTGGAAGCGGGTCACCGCGGTCAGGTAGCTCGATTCAGCGCCCAGTTCCGGCGGCGGGTGGATGTCTTCCACCGCGATGTTGACGATGCGCTCCACGCCGCTGACCAGGAAGCCCTGGATCGAGCGGTTGAACTCGGTCACCACCAGGTAACCGGGTGCGGTGTCCGCATCGGGCTCGCGCTCGGGGTGGCCGATGGCCAGGCCCAGGTCCAGCACCGGCACCGAACGGCCGCGCACGTCGGCCACGCCGGCGAACTGACCGGGCAGGCCGGGCACCTGGAACAGTTCCGGGCGGCGCAGCACTTCCTGCACCTTGAAGACATTGACGCCAAAAAGCTGACGTCCGCCGAGGCGGAACAGCAGCAGCGCCAAGCGATTGTGGCCGGCCAGTCGGGTTCGCTGGTCGATCCGGTTGAGCAGGTCATGGGACATGGCTGCTGTATCGGCGCGGGCAGGGTGGAACTTGAGGGCGAGTGCAGGGCCGGGCCCAGTGAGATTTCCGTGGCCCGTCTGTGGCACGCAGCTTGCACGCGTCTGGGCCAGGTCTTACCGACAGGAGGCGCCATGCGCCGCATTGCTTCTTTCCTTGCCATTGCAATGGCCGTGGCCGCGCCGTGGGCAACCGCTGCCGACTGGCAGCCGGTGGCCAGCATCCGTGCTGCCGCGTTGTCGACCCTGGCCGCCGGCACTGAAGGTGAGGCCGTGGTTGCTGATGCGCTGCGCCTTCCGCGTTGCGGCGGCGCGTTGCAGGTGCAGCCCACGGCAAACACCACCGTGGAAGTGAGTTGTCCCGACGCCGGTGGCTGGCGCCTGTTCGTGCCGGTGAAGGTGCGCCGCAACCAGACCGTGCTGGTGCTGACCCGTGGCATCGGCACTGGAGAATCCATCGCCGCCGCCGATATCAGTACTGCCCAGCGTGACGCGGCACGGATTGCCGGCGCAGTGCTGGCCGATCCTGCCGCAGCGATCGGCCGCATCGCCCGTCGGCCGTTGCCGGCAGGAACACTGTTGTCGAGCAACGATCTGGTTGCACAGCGTCTCATCAAGCGAGGAGACAGTGTGGCACTGGTATCGCGGCGTGGTTCGGTCGAGGTCCGCATCGCCGGCCGCGCACTGGGCGATGCCGGGCAGAACGAGCGCGTCTCGGTGGAAAACCTGTCCTCGCGCCGTATCGTGCAGGGCACGGTGGACGCGACCGGTGACGTAATCGTGGCGCGTTGAAATAATGCAGAATTCCCCTAAAGATCACGGCCCTGCGGCCGTTATCCCTTGTGTACGGCAACTCCAGGACACCCCATGAGCCAGAAAATCGACGGCAACCTGCAGGTCCCCCAGGCACTGCGCAGCGTGACCACCCCGGCCGCCAAGCCCGGCGTCAGCACCGATTCGGCGGCACGTCCAGTCGAGGCGGCCGACAGCCTGCGCCTGACCGGCGAAGCCACCAACCTGCAGGCCATCGAGCGTGAGCTGAGCACCGCTCCGGCGATCGACGCCCAGCGTGTTGCAGCGGTGCGCGAATCGCTGCAGAACGGCACCTACAAGATCAATCCGGACGCGATCGCTTCGCGCATGCTTGAACTGGACCAGCAGCTGCAAGGATGACCGCGGCGATGAGCGAGCCGCTGCAGCGCCTTGCCCAGGCCCTGGACGTTGAACGCCAGGCCCTGGTCGAGCACGACGTGCATGCCCTGATCCGTGCCACCGGTGCGAAGCTGGAAGCGCTGCGTGCGCTGGAAGGCGCGCCACCGGTGGGCGAGGGCGAGCAGCTGCAGGAACTGGCCGAGCGCAACCGCGCCAACGGGGTGCTGCTGTCGCGGCGCCGGCGCGAGGTCAACTGGGCACTGCGCCAGATGGGCCGCACCGAAGAGTCCTCGGCATACGATGCCAAGGGCCAGTCGCATACCGTCACCGCGCGGCGGCCACTCGCCGTCGCTTGACAGGACCGGCGGTCGGCTGACCGCCCGATGGCGGCTGTAGGCCGCCGCGTGAACGCGTATATTGGGCGCCTGTTTGATCGCCCCGAGCCGCCGTGTCTGCCGCCAACGTTCTGGTTACCGCCCCCCTTCCGCCGCAACCGGTGCTGCAGGCCCTGCTTGAGCGCCTGCGCGAAGGCCTGCTGCTGTTCACCGAAGATGGGCAGGTCGCCCTGGCCAACCCGGCCGCCCAGAGCCTGCTGGGCAGCGATGAAGGCACCTTGCCGCCGCCGCAGCGCCTGCGCCAGCTGCTGCCGCCGGATGCGCTGGAACATGCGCGCCAGCACGGTCACTGGAACGGCAGCCTGCCGCTGGGCGAGGGCGTGGTCATCGCCCATCTGTACTTCCATGGCGAACCCGGTTCGGGGCACTACCTGGCCTTGTTCCGCCATATCGAAGGCCAGGAAGACTACGAACGCGAACTGCAGCAGCGCCATGCCGAACTGCGCCAGGCCTACCTGCGCTTGAACGGCACCCAGGAAAAGCTGCTGCAGTCGGAGAAGATGGCGTCCATCGGCCAGCTTGCCGCCGGCGTGGCGCACGAGATCAACAACCCGATCGGCTACGTGCATTCCAACCTGGGCAGCCTGCAGGAATACCTGCGCAGCCTGTTCACGGTGATCGAAGCCTACGAACGCGCCCTGCGTGCGCCCGACCCGAAGGCGCTGATTCCGGAAATCGACGATATCCGTGACCGCCTGGACATCGATTTCATCAGCCGCGACCTGCCGCAGCTGATGGCCGAGTCACGCGAAGGCATCGAGCGCGTCACCCGCATCGTGCGCGACCTGAAGGACTTCTCCTATTCCGGCCGCGACGAATCGTGGAAGCTGGTCGACCTGCATTCCGGCCTTGAATCGACCATCAACATCATCTGGAACGAGCTCAAGTACAAGGTGCACCTGGTGCGCGAGTTCGGCCAGCTGCCGCTGGTGGAATGCCTGCCCTCGGAGTTGAACCAGGTCTACATGAACCTGCTGCTCAACGCCGGCCACGCCATCGCCGAGCGCGGCACGATCACCGTGCGTACCGGCGTGGACGGCGACACGGTGTGGGTCGAGTTCGAAGACACCGGCGGTGGCATTTCGCCGGAACTGCGCCAGCGCATCTTCGATCCGTTCTTCACCACCAAACC
>NZ_JBFTOJ010000103.1:0-14547 GCF_056397905.1 Stenotrophomonas sp. 05L414_2 | reverse complement strand
TCCCCATACAGCTCCGATCGACCCTCATCTCCTGAACGTGGAATATCCACCTTCGGTGCGCCGTTGCCGAACTTGAGATCTGGGTTGTTCTGCTTTGCAAATGAGAACGCCACATCGATGTCGCACTGGGTGAGACCCCAGGGATCGGTTCTTGATACTGGATTGCCTGAGACATATGCGTAGGTATTCATGCCACCCGCCAACCCAATCGGATCACTCTGTACATACCGGCCGATGCTCGCGTCATAGTCGCGGAAGCCGTTATACCAGAGGCCGCTTTCCGCGTCGTAATACTGGCCAGGGAAGCCAATGTTCAACCCGCCTATCTCATCCTTCTGGACGCTACGTCCGTAGGCATAGTTGTACGCCTTCCAGACTGTCTGCTGGCTTGGACTGGTGACGAACTCGGGGCGTCCAAGATGATCGGTATGCACGTAGTTGTGCTGCCCACTGCGAGCGAGCCCTACCAGTTCACCTTCAAACCAGAAGTAATTGGTCCACACGCCATTGTTCAGCTCGGTCATGAGCTGGTTCTGACCGGCGTAGAAGTATCGGCTGTTGGTGTTCTCGTTGATCTTTGCAACGCGCTGCCCCTGAGCATTGAGCACGTAGTCAGTCGCTGTGCCACCGATGTTGCTGCGGCTCATGCGATTGAATGCATCGTACTCATAGGTGCTGATCCGGCTACCCGCTGTTTCGCTGATGCGATTTCCCAACGCGTCGTACTGGTACTGGCGGCTTCCGTCCTGGTTGGTGTAGTACAGCACCCGGTTGCTACCTGGATCGATACTGTACTGGGTAAGCTGGTTCCCCCCTTGGTAGCGATCATGGTTTCCGCCAGCATCGTAGGAAAGCAGATTAGTGACGCCAAAACGCGTCAGCTGGGTCAGACGGCTCAACCCGTCGTAGCCGATCAACTGCGTCATGTTTGGATCGACCGCATCGATGATGGCGTTGATTTCACCATCCCCGCTGTACTGGTAGTCCAAATAGCTGACTTTTTGGCTGTTAGGTCCCCAGACCGACATCGCGGTAAGCCGCCCCTCTTGGTCGTGGTTATAGCCTCTGACGAGGCCGTTACCGTATGCCAGCGATTCGTGGGCGCCCGTTGCCTTCCAGTTGGCCTGGGTAATGATCGAGCGCTGAGTGCCGTCGACCGTTGCCAGCAACGAGCTTGGCTTTCCCTGGTAACCATATGTGTAGGTTGCCTTGTCACCATTGGGATAGGTGATCTGGCTCAGGCGATTGATACCGTCGTATTCATAGGTCGTGCTGTAGTCCGTCTTCTGACCTGACAGATCGGTGAAGTCACGGCGTATCTGCAGCTCGCCGTTCAATGTATAGGCGAAATGCGTGGCGGTTCCGGGCCCTGAAGTGCCGCACAGTTGACCCTTGCCATTACCGCACCAATCGTAGCTGTAACCGATTGTTCGGTCTTCTGCGCTCGCAGAAGTCATTCGTCCCAAGCCGTCATAGCCGAAAGAAACGACGCTGCCATCTGCACGCGTAGTCGCGGTCCGCAGGCCAG
The DNA here is from genome assembly GCF_056397905.1 of Stenotrophomonas sp. 05L414_2. Taxonomy (NCBI): domain Bacteria; kingdom Pseudomonadati; phylum Pseudomonadota; class Gammaproteobacteria; order Lysobacterales; family Lysobacteraceae; genus Stenotrophomonas; species Stenotrophomonas sp. 05L414_2. The sequence goes on along the minus strand of NZ_JBFTOJ010000103.1, from coordinate 13,019 downwards.
CAGCGTCGTAATGATGCTGCGTCGTTCCCGTATCCGGACTCACCTGTTTCCACATCTGGCCGAAACCATCGAATTCGTAGGTGGTAACGAGATTGCGGGGATCGCTCACACGGATCGGGCGATCTGCCAGATCGTAGGCAATCTGGGTCGTGCCTCCGGCGGCGTCGATTGATTTGATCAAGCGTCCACGCGGATCGTAGCTCATACGGGTGACGCGATTCTGCGAATCGGTCACCTGGGTGACGCGCCCTTCAGCGTCATAGGCATAGCGCACGTTCTGCACGCCGTTCCCGCGTTCGACAATCACACGCCCCAGTTCGTCATACTCATATGTGTTGACAGAGACAACAGCGTTCAGCCCCATCAGGGCAAGCGTCAGTGCTGGCATTTGGACAATCCTTTGTTACCGAGGGCGTTCGCAAGTAACGCGACCACAGCTTCCCTTGTTGTTTTCAACGGACAACGTCGCCCTCCCCTCCGTGCCCCACGCAGCACCACTAGAGGCCATCTGCGCCTTGTAGATGAAGGTTACGTTGCCATTGCCGGTGTTCTTCGGCCCAACGCTTCTGGTAAAGGTTGCAACTGCCCCCGGAGGCACCGGTGCAGCTAGGCCCATGCTTTCATTGAGCTGAAGGATTCCAAATGCCAGATAGGTATCACCAGGATTCCACACGACGTTGCCGGTATTACGGAACTGGAACGTCAGATTCGACGAGCCACCATTGAATATCTGGCGGGGTGATGCCGAGGCGCTGACCAGTTCCGCATTACGGACGACCGCAGGTATGGTGAAGGCTCCTGATCGATTGATCGTCAGATGATCGCCACCCCATGGTGAGATGCCATGTACATACAACGCTTTGCCGCCATGCGCCGATCGTGCGTTGGCATCCAGCGGAATTTTGAACCAGTACGCATTACCTCGTGCCTGGCACGCGTTCGCCACATTGCCATCCGTTGCCAGATTTGCACGGCCACCGGCCACGAATGTGCCGCCCGCCCATGCGTTGTTGCCTGCATACACGTGGACGTCAATCGAGGCGTCCACACCAATCGAGCAGGCCCAGCCTTCAATGAAGAAGTTCCAGTTGCCATCCTGGGTCACGCCGCCAATGTCACCAACGATGTTTGCCGTTGGAATCGCAAACACGCCTGAGTTCGCGAGCGGTCGGTCCTGGCCGCGGCCCTGCGGAGATTGGCCGTAGATGGAGAACTTGCGACCGCCCAACTGTTGCCTCTGGGCTAGCGATATCGGCAACTGATACCTATAGGCACTCCCTGATGCTTGGCAGGCCGCAGCAACACCTGACTCGCTGGCAAGGTTTGCTTGAGTGCTACCCAGGTAGACGTTGCCGTCGGCGTAACCGTCCACCTGGATTGACCCAGCCGAGCCAGTGGAGCAGGCCCAGCCACGTACGAACCAGTTCCACTGCGCATCATGGGTGATTTCGTCAATCACTCCGCTCACCACCGTATCCATCGGATAGTCGGTCTGTGAAACTTCGGTGCGCGTGCGATTGGAAGCGTTGTTGTAGCTATGTCGCGTCCATGCCCACTTGCCGTCTCCCATCGAACGGACTTCCTGTGTCAAGCGGCGCCCTGCATCGTAGCCGTAGCGCACTGTCACGCCATCAGGCTGGGTAAGCGAGGCGATGTCACCTGCAGTAGTGTATCCAATGGCGGTGGTCGCCCAACCGGTTGCCGAACTGGTTCTGTCGGACACAACGCGGCCGCGGCCGTCATAGGTCAGCTCTCGCACGCCACCATTCGCATTGACGATGCGCCCCGGCAATCCCAGTCCGTTGTAGTTGGAATAGCTGATCGTATGACCGAGTGCGTTGGTGACGCTGATCAGATCTCCTTGGCTGTTGAACACGGAGGTGACGTCGTCCTGCGCAAGCGGTCCATCAACTTTGATCGAGGCCTTCAATCCGTTTGCGTGATAGGTATACGTGCTTCGGGTCACTCGTGTCTGGCTGGGTACGCCACGTGCCGTCAGATTGCGCTCGGTTGCGCTGGCCACGTTTCCGCGATCGTCATAGGAGTAGGCAACCTCAAGATCACCCACCACCGTTGTCTTGAGGAGTCGGTTCCGCGTGGTATCCCACTCCTGCAACGTCGTACGTTCGACCGAGCTGCCGACAGCTTCCACACGCTTCAACAAGTAACCTTGAGCGCTATAGTCGAAGTCGGTCAGATTGTCCTGGAAGTCATGGACCAGATCCGGGTATCCATTGGCGTCATAGCTCTGCTCCTTGTAACTGGCGGGGCAGTTCGGCGACGGATCACCCTTGGTCGATACCATCTTTCCGTCCTTGAACGTGTAAGTGGTGCTACGGCCAAGAGGGTTGATCACAGTGACATCAATATCGACGGGCCGCGTAAGGCTCGGCGCAGCGGCAGCCGTCATACCGAGAGCGCGCTCCATCGGCAGCGAGCCAACAGGCAGTGAGCGCGGCTGATAGCAGATGCGTGAACCGCCAGGGCGCTGTTCGCACCATCCACGCTCTTCATCGGCGCGGACACCCCCGGGTCGAGTCGGAGCGGGGGGCGGCAGCACCGGTTCGGTGCTGCGTACGGCGTAACTGAAGCGGAACCGTTCAATGCCACCATTGTGCTCCGTGCTGATGGCGCGCCGCTCCGCGTCGTACGCAAAAGTGGAATAGCGCACGCCATCAAAGGACTTGCCGGTCAGGGCACCCGGGAAGCGGGCATCTTCGTAGTGGTAGCTGATCGTCGTTGCTGGTGTGCCTGGCAGCGACGTGCTGGCGAGCCGGCCACGTCCGTTCCCGAACACGTTGGGGGTATAGGTGTAGCGATAGATGTTGCCGGCCGGATCGGTCACCTGGCTAACCTGTCCATTGGCCCAACCAAAGCTGACGCTACGTCCCGAGGAGTGGGTCACCTTCTGCAGGTAGCGGTCAGCATAGGAGAACGTCCAGCTCACGCCCTGCTCATTGCTGAGGCGGGTGATATAGCCCTCCGCGTTGTAGGTCTCCGTGCCGTTGTTTTCGTTTCGAAGCGCAAACGTGCCATCGCCGTTAGCGGAGAGATACGCGATGGGCTGGGCCTTGTCCTCATACCAGCGACCGCTGGCCGGATCCTTGAGGTACTTGATGCGGCGACCGTCGGGCCGTTGCACCCACGCCAGCTGATTTGCATCGGTGAATGCGAGTGAATAGTCAAAGTTGCTCAGCCAGTGATTGCCGAACAGTCCGGTTGCGCTCCAGTAGTGATTGTAGTTGCGCTGCAGAAACAGGCCCATTTCACCCTGACTGGCGAAATCAAGTTCTGGTTCAACCTTGTTGCCGCTGTAAAGCACGACGGGATTGCCCTTACGGCCATTGCAGTCCTTCTCCTTGTCATCGGTCGGCTGCTCCTTCGCGGTTTCGGTCGGAAATGAACCGCCGCCCCCGCCCATGCCGCCATCGAAGCCGCCTTGCATGCCTCCATCGATCGACCACCACAGGGGGTATTCAAAGTCCTCGACGGGCGGCTTGACCGTGATCCGCTCCAAGTCCGTCGGCGGCGTCTTGGCGCCGGCACCGAACAAGGACAAGGGGGTGAGAAGCAAAGCAAGGCACAGCGACATACGTGTCTTCAGGAGCGTCATGCTCTTCCATTTCCGTGGTAATCGTTGCAGGCTAGACAACGTGTGAACCGTTAACAATGGGTTCATTTTCACTGAGTGTAACGGTTCTTTCACGTGTTGCAATTGGCCTCAACGCGGCGTCATATCCATACGCCCCGTAACTTCCTAGAACAACGACCCCTGCAGCGAATCCTCGTGCGGCGGCAGCGGGCGTAGGAACCGGCTGCAATCCAGCTTCGGCCAATGGCTGTTCTGCGCGTTGAAGCCCAGGCGTTTGCGCGCCAGCTTGAAGCGATTGCTTAGCAGCTCTGCGTAAACACCCTGGCCGCGCATGCGCGTGCCGAACTGACTGTCGTAATCCTTGCCGCCGCGCAGCTGCTGGATGGTGCTCATCACATGCGCGGCGCGATCGGGATGATGGGTGTCCAGCCAATCGCGGAACAGCGGTGCCACTTCCAGCGGCAGGCGCAGCAGCACGTAGCCTGCAGTGCTGGCGCCGGCGTCGTGCGCGGCTTCCAGCACGGCTTCCAGTTCGCTGTCGTTGATCCACGGAATCACCGGCGCAACCATCACGCCCACCGGAATGCCCGTCTCGTGCAGACGCTTCATCGCACGCAGCCGCGCATGGGGCGCCGAGGCGCGCGGCTCCAGCTTCGCCGACAGATGCGGATCCAGCGATGTCACCGAGAAATGCACGCTGACCAGGTTCTCCGCCGCCAGTGGTGAGAGCAGATCGATGTCGCGCTCGACCAGCGCATTCTTGGTGATCAGCGAGAACGGATGCTTCGTCTCCAGCATCACTTCGATCAGCTGGCGGGTCAGCTTGAACTTGCGTTCAATCGGCTGGTACGCGTCGGTGTTGATGCCCAGCGCGATCGGTTGCGGCACGTAGCCCGGCTTCGACAGTTCCTTGCGCAGCAGCTGTGGCGCGTTGGTCTTGGCAAACAGCTTGGTCTCGAAGTCCAGGCCAGGCGACAGGTTCAGATAGGCATGCGAAGGGCGGGCGAAGCAGTAGGAGCAGCAACACTATATGTGTTTGAGGGGAAGTGTTCAGCGCAACCCCTATCGAACTGGTGCTCTGTCAAGGCTAACGCGGCTCAGGATAGAAATTCCCCCCTAGCCCATGGCGATGAAGGGGAGGTTAGCGTTCCGACTAATGCGGCGAGGACTCAGGGGCACTGTATTGGCGCCGTTGAGCGCCCGACGGCCCGTGAGTGGCCGGGCTAAAACATCGTTTGGTCAGCGTACGCTTCCGGCCAAAAGCGGACACTGCCAAACGCCTGAACTAAGCCGAGCCATCAGGCGGCTTCGGCTTGGAATCGTTAGATGCCGTCACCTGTTCCCTCCGTGACGGCCGCTTTGAGGAGGGGCTTGAGCAGGTTCGCAAAGGTGATCAACGCCGCAAGGGTACTGACGAGCACTTACTTCGGCGCGCAGCTTGGTGGGAACAGGATCGGTTGGACCTCATTTGCAGCATTGAGCGCATGTTTCATTGTCATTGGCTCAATGTAGGTATCAACTATCTGTTGGGTAATGCGGAAATCTCCCCACTCATGCGCGCATTGATTGCGCAGCTTGTTGAGAAGGCGAGTATCAATGAATTGTTAGACATCAGTGCAAAGCACATGTGCCTTATAGATGGCATGCTGCCTTTCAGCGCCTGCTGCAAAGTGAGGTAGTTCAGCCAACAAGCGATCCACGAGAGGTGCCGGTTCTGGTAGAGGCCGAAACCCAATACCCTCCCACGCCCGCATGCTTGAAGGTGCCATAGCCTGAAGCTGGAACTCCAATGAAGTGAGGTTTGCGAAGTATGGCTCTGGCAGATAGCTACGAGGTATGGATACGTAGCTCGCCCCACAGTGCTTACGAATAAAGGCGTTTCTCAGCTTCTTTGCTGCGTCCGCATCTGTGGCGGACTGCTCGCGAGCGGCAGCTGGGTGATCAAGCTTCTTGCAGTAACGCCACATACGGCCGGTGCAATACGCTTGCGTGAACTTGTGGCTGCGACCTTCGCTGCCAGTGGCGTGCTTGCTGTAAATCCTGGTGCGGAATCCCTCGGTGGCTTTTGGTGTGCTACCGATGTACCGGATTTGTCGTTCATGGTCCCAAAGAGCGTAGATACCGAACTCTTCTGGGAGGTCTGCGAGATTGATTGGCACGGATCGTGTCAGTCTTTCAAAGATACTTCGGCTGTCCACCATCTCCCCCTGCTGCCTAACTACCTTGTAGCCGGATCCCTGAGTCCGGTTACACGACTTATCCACATACCACCATATGGTGGGCTATCCCCGCTGACAGCGGCTCGATCTTAGGGCTGCTGGGTCCGGCTGACAAGCCGAGGCATAGCCGGACCCAGCAAGCAGACCAGGCCGCATTTCAAGAGCAGTGGACAAGCACTGATGGATGTCCGCTTTGGGTCAGTTGCTGCCATGTCGAGCCCACGACAGCTTCCCGCCAGCAGCAGACAGAGAATTCACCGAACTACAGTCCAAAGAATATTCGCCGGTCACTCTCTTTATGCAAGTTGTGCTTAGCTATGTGATAGTGCGCCGGTGCTACACCGTCAGATCTTAATCTGAACGGAAGCTCGTCGATGCATATCTCTGCCACAACCGCACTGAAATCCTTCTCGTAGCAGGCTTGAAGGACCTTCAGGTTGGTGGACGGGAAGCTGTTTTTGAACTCAATGTTGTACTCGGGAGAGAAGTACCGGATAAGTGATGCCTCATAGAGAGTGATTCGTTCTTGCTCACTAGTCTCGTATAGCTTCTCCAGCCCCGCGCGAATGCGCGTCCCATCATCATCTTTGTTCTTGGCGAATGGATTGAAGAACGTGAAGAGCTGACTGTTGGGAACAACTGTCAACAGCAGCAGGGTTAGCTTGTGCGTCTCAGGAATGCCTTTCAAGGCAATTTTCTGAAGCGTCTCGTGCTTCAGCAGTCTGTCTAAGGCATTGCGTGATCCATCTTTTCCGTAGGCCTGCCCGATGTACTTCACGTCGAAATCTATCGCCTGCGATATGGAGCTTAGTCGTGCCTGTAGGTCCTGAGGACTTGGCCATCCCAAGCGTCCCGATGCATCAACAACGTGATATATGTCATCGACCCGCTGCAACCGACACCCTTCTGGGCACGGGTACTTGACCTCGTAAGTCTGTCCTAGAGCACTCATAAAAATGCTCAGCTTGTCGTTCTCTAGTTTTGCATTCTCAAGGACAATCCTGGGTACGAGCCCAATAAGGTAGATATGGCAATCTTTGACTACGCTCATGACTGAAGCCAACGCCTCTTTGTCATAGATTGCTTCTGCTGGAATGGTGCAATAGCCAGAAGCGTACATTCCTAAAGCGTGCTCGACATCAAACATGGCTTCTTTGAGCTTTTCCTTCATGTCTTGCTTCATCACGTCCCCGTCCGCTGCCCAGAATGATTGCGCCGTGCTAAATGAACAATGGTCGGCTCCTCGGGTCCGGCTATACGAAGTACCCGCAGCCCGTGATTTGAGGACTAGACCCTTGATACGGCCTCATTTTAGGACGGCTGTGGTTCACTTAACAGTCCGATGTGTAGTGAGAGCTACCAGGGTGCAGAGCGTGCGCTCACGCTGATGTCCGCTCTGGATCGAAAGGTGCCACGCCCATGCCCCGATAAACAACCTTAATCCACTGCCTTGGCGATGTCCGCTTTCGGCCAGAAGCTGCCATTCGACATCTATCAGGACCCGAGCATATCAGCCGTCCAGAGCTGCTTGATCAATCATTACCACCCCGGGGTGATGGCCTTAGACGAAGAGCGGGCTCTCCAGTTCAGATGCCCAGTGCAGACTCCAACTGCTCCCCTGATCACTGATGGGGCGCTGACGGAAGGCCGCCAGCACCAGGTCATATCAGAACTGGAGATGTATCCGCTCACGCCAAGCGGCCACGCCATGTGCGCAGAGGCAAAGCCAGCAAGTCCCGCCTGCGCCATCAAACCGCTCGGCAACTCGTCTGCGTGTTAAGCGAGCTAACTCCCTTTCGCCTGCAGGAAAACGTCGATGCCGTTCTCGCCCGCTATGAGCATCACCGCTGGTAGTCCGTGCGCACCCAGCCTTGTGCAGAGATGTGACAGAAGTTCCTGATCCTGGATGCTTGGAACTGCCTTCACACCCTGGGGATGCGAGTGCCAAGCACCTATCCAAAGCACCATACCGGCTGTTCGACGCTGGGCCTCAGTAATGTCTTCCTGCACGCCGCAGCTACCGCACTGGAAGTCCGCCTCAGTTGACACACTGTCCTTTGGTGCGGAACGGCCGTCCACGAGATGGATTGTGTTGAGCTTGAAATCGACGACGCCAAGAAGAATTCCTCCGGTTTCGAGCGGAAGCGAGTTGGCTCGTGCCTCCAGGAGTTGTTGGCAGAGACCTTCGTCCCAGAGGATCGTCCAGTCCTCGACCGTTTTTGAGAAGGTTCGCCTGGCCGCTACCTCAATGTGGCGAATGCTGCCGTCGCTCGAAGACTCCCATACATCGATGCTTGCGCCGGCAAGCATTGATCTATTCCTGATCTGCCTTGCAAGCAATGATGCACTTTGCAACACCTGATCGTAGCCCAGGACGACAGAGACATCGCGACAGCCCGCGCCACTTCGAAGTGGGCGACCCTTTGCTTCGAGATGCGCGACTCCCCAATCTTGCTGGATGATCGCCCTGTAGTACTGGGCCTCAAGCGAGGCACCTCTGATTTCCTGCGCACTGTCCTCAGCAAGAAGTACGCAGCCGTCTCCCGATGGCGTCAAAAAGGCTGCCATACTTCGCGGTAGGTCCGCTCCAGACCACGCCCTGGTTACCTGGATGGTTGTGGACGCATCGATGAGGAGATCGCCGCGCTTCAAGCACGCGCGTACCGGCTCGTTATCAAGGTCCGAGGCCCGATCCTGCAACGCCTTCACATCTGGGTCGGAGATCCCGAGCGTCCGCCGCGCGTGGCGCTTGGCAACTTCGACTTTTGGTAGCCCCACCTGATCTTGGCTGCCGACATGCCGGACGATGTTGTGCTGAGCCAGAACGTCGGGATCAATGTAGTCCCAGTGGCCCCATGCGGAGCGGGACCACATATCGATTAAGGCACTTCCAAGCGCCCCCACACCCGCGATTACCCCACGAAACTCACCGCCCTCAATGGCCGACCACCGCTGCGCGTCATCTCTGCTAAGACTGCGGCTAACGTCGATGTGGAGAACCTCGATATCTTGCCAACCGCTCTCTGGCCAGCCMGGATCTTCTCCAAGTATGACGACCGGCTGGACGGACCCGTTGTCTCCGTATCGGCAGAGTGCCTGTATTTTGAGGCCCAGCGTGACCAAGTCACAATCAAACCGGAACCCGATTGAGTCGATGCACACAGTTTCCCCGTCTCTCAGCCGCGGAAGACGAATGATCAGGATGATTCGCCCGTCCCCCGGCTGGATATTTGTGCTGCTGCATCGCCGGAAAGCTTCTTGTACCGAATTGGCAAGTCCCGGCATCAGCGAGCTCCCCTTAGCTGCAAGAAGCTCTTCAAGAGTGCCAAGGGTCGACGGCGGCGAAGAGAGTGGCAGGTGCGCGATTGGGGCGGCGTCCATGATGAGTATGCGATGGGCCGCTCGTGCCGGAGAACCAGACGCGACAATTCGCGTGCGGTATGTCATTCCGCGCTCCCACGGCCACGCGTCCATCAGAGCAAGTTCCTTGGAAGGATCGCTCAACGCCTCCGCGAAGTCCGGCGGGAGCATTAGGCACTGCCCGAGGCTGTAGAAGACGGGCTCCAAGCGGCGGTCGGGCTCATGAATCGTGCCGTCTGCCGTTCTTTCCAGCCAGCTAAGAAGGGTCTCGAGCAGCGCTTCCGGTGTGTACCTATGCTCCACCATCTCCCAGTCACCTTCGATGATGCAGAGCGACGGCGGGCCATGATCCCCGGTAGAGTACTGATGTAGCGCCTTCGGGAAGCTCTTCCTTAGAGGCCTGGCCTCGAACGGGAATCGGGCACCGCTGCGGTACAGCAGTGCAATTCGTTCGATTCGGCGAATGCCCGCATCGTTTCCAGGGGAAACGGTGCCATCACCAACATCGGCCACAATGATCTCTGCGGCGAATGGGTCTTCAAGGCGCCTTAGCTCGACAACATTGATGTCGGCATGTGCATTGCAGGCCCTGAGGAGAGCTTGCATGCGGACATCGCGGAATGGATCTGCTTCATCTTCGGGGATGCTGACTCCCCAATCGAGAAAATCTGAAGTCACCGAGGGCTGCCCGCGCGCGGTGCGGCGGCCAGGGCCGCGACCGTAGAAGAGCCTGCACCTGCCTTCCTGACTCGAACACCGCCGAACGAGACCTGCAGGTCCAACGGGGCCTGCTCCCAGTACTGGGGATATTCTCCGGTGCACATGAACTTGCCGCCCACAGCACCCAATATGCTCTCGTACTCCCTCTTGGCGCGAATGCAGGGCGGATCATTCTTGTCGTCCAAGATGCGCTTTGAGCTCGCCACAATCACGGCACCGTTCTTCGCCTGCCCCAAGGCCGCTCGCGCGTCGGGGGAAACTTGGGCATTCTCGCCCATTTTGGACCAACTATCCCATGACAGCGAATGCCACGAGCAATGGTGCGGAGCCTGGAGAAGGTCGTACTGCAGCGCTTCACCACCGTTCCCGTACTCAGCCCAGAGGAGCTCCCATACGTAGACCTCCGCATCGCCTCCAGACAGGAACTTGCAGCGCGGGAGTCCGACCTCGACGGAGTCCAACGCGAAGTTGATGACGATGCTGGAATTGTTCTTCTTCAACTGCTCAACAATGTCCGGGTCATCGCAGAGAATCGGCGCGAGCAGGGTTGCCTCGAAGTAGGAATTACTAGCTCCATTAAGACGGTTGAAGGTAGTACCCGACTTGATGACGATCGGGGCGAGATCATCTGTCTTGCCGTCAACGTCCTCACCCATCAGAAGTACGCGCTCACCATCCTTGTTTCCAGAACCATTGCGGTACTGCGTAACTCGCCGTTTTGCCTCGCGATTGAACGCCAAGGCATCATCGCAGAGAACATGCTCCTTTGAACGACGGCGGAAGACCAACGGAGACGACCAGATTTCCCGGATGACGATCCGCTTATCCTTGTCAGCCTTCTTGTCATCAGGATAGTCCTCGATCGGCCCCAGGTAGAAATGACGGGCCAGACCCAGACAATGGTCCTCGTCGGGGTGACTCAGCATGAAGACGTCGACATAGGGCCGGCCAAGTTCATCTCGTTGCAGCCTGCCTCGCAGATCCGAAGCCACATCACGTACTGAAGTGTCATCAGCATCGTCTGCCGCCGCTCGGATGTTAACGTCAATCAGGATAGAACTGACTGCGGCATCCGCGAGGCGGATCAGGGTCATGTCACCGCAGTCGACCGGGAAGAACGTGATGTTGCTCATTCGAGTTGCGCCTCATCGTGTTGACCACCCCGTGGCCTTCAGACGCACTATACTACGAAAAACTATGAGGTCATAAAAAGTAGTGGACATTTTTGGAAGATTCTCACATGCCTAATAAATTCAATGACTTAAAGGCTGTGTCCGCCCGCAAAGAGCGCTGGGGTCAGGCACGCCGGCTAGAATTCATTGACTCTCGGCTCTTGTGGGCAGGTAAGGTCAATCGTTCTGACATAGTGGAGTTCTTCAAGATCTCACCCCCTCAGGCCACTCTGGACTTTGCTGAATACGCCGCACGCGCCCCGCTGAATGCGAAGTACGACGCCAAGGAGCGTGCCTATGTGGCGATGCCGACATATGTGCCGATCTTCACAGAAGGATCGAGCGCCCGGTATCTGGCGGAACTGCATGCGATCACTACCGGCTTGCTGAGTCCCGATTTGAGCTTCTTGGGTAACCCACCGCCTTCAGAGATCGTGAGCTTCCCTAGCCGCCGCGTCGATGTCTCGCTACTACGGGAGACCTTGTCTGCAATTCAGTCCGGCAGAGCTCTGGAGATCACCTACCAGACCATGGCACGTGCTGAGCCAGATGTAAGGTGCGTCTCACCCTTGGCATTGGCCTACGACGGATTCCGATGGCACATCCGAGCCTACTGTCACTTGCGCAACGACTACCGTGACTTCCTCTTTGCGCGAATCTTGCTGGCGAAGCCATCTGGAGACGCTCAAGCCACGATCAGTGGCGACGTACAATGGAACCGCGTGATCGATATTGAGATAGCACCAAACCCTGCTCTCTCGGAGGGCGCGCGGCGAGTGATTGAACTTGACTACGGCATGTCAGAAGGCAAATTGAAGCTGAAGTGCAGACAAGCAATGGGCTATTACTTGTTGGCACGCTTGGGTCTTAAAGAACAAGAGAACGAAGCGGCAAGATCGCAGCAGATTGTCCTTGCAAACCGCACCGAACTAGCTGCCTACCTTCCCTCAATTGTGCGGCCGGATTTCTAGTAAAGGGCCAGTCATACCGAACCGGGAGCAGCGGAACCTGGCTGCGCGCCCTCTATCGCCAGAACAGTTCGAACCAGACGTACGCCCGCTATGCGCGCGACGACACTTGCGCCAAGGTATTGCAGGCAGAAGATTGCGGCCACGGGGCCTCGTGCGAAGCCGAGATCGAAGAACGTGAGCGCGATGGGGGCCACCACGGTAACCGGGAGTGACACTACTGCCAGATCCCGAAAAGTGAGAAAGCGACGATTGGCATCAAGAACTGCCTCGTCATTGCGATGGTCGCGGTAAATTTTGTACCACAGGCGCTGCTGTTCATCCGGGTCTGACGGAAGAGGACCCCGCCGCGCCGCAACTGCTTCACCGTCTATTCTCGAGTCTTCTCTTAGGTGCCTGGAGAATGCCGAATAGCCAGGCAAGTGATGCTTGGTTCTCCAGAAGACGAGTGCAGCCTTCATGTCTGGCGAGAGAATTGAGGTCATCATGTAGAGCATTGGAGGGGAAAGTACTGTCGTTAGCCCACCTATGATCATCTTCGGGTCGGCAGCACCCCAACGCCAATCGGGAATCAAGACGTAGGTTAGCAGCGCCATATCGAAAGCTATGAAKGCTCCGAGCCATCTCAGCAGTCCTCCTTTTGCAGACACTTCCTTCTCCCCGGTCAACTAGATTGGCAGGCGGTTGATATTTACCTCCCCCGCCAGATTATGCCTTCCCGAAGGCACATTTAGGTAGGGCGCACGCGCTTTTGGGCCTAAGGGCACGGCCCAAGCGTTCGGTGTCAGCCCGGATCTTACCTGTCAGCCTTCCGTGGGGAGATCGGTCAAGGAGCGGCGATGGGTGGCGCTAGCTCTGGCCCAGGAAGGCCCTGCACTTCTCTGCCGAGATCTCCCATCGCCGGAATGGAAGCGTCCTAGGCCGCAGGGACCATGAGCTTGGATAGCTAACCAGTATCTGACAACATTCTTCCTATAGACAGGGAGAG
>NZ_JBFTOJ010000102.1:0-14670 GCF_056397905.1 Stenotrophomonas sp. 05L414_2 | reverse complement strand
GGCAGGTTGGGTTCGCGGGGGTGTCCGCGGCATGGATGCCGCGGCCAAGCCCCCAGGGATGGGTTCACGGCGTCCCCCGCGAATCCAACCTGCCCGGCCAGCGCGGCTTTTGCGCGACCAAGCAGCCAGCCACGAGGGGCTGCGCCGTTGGCTGGGAAACTCAGTACCGCTTGATCCCCGGCACCGTGCAGCCTTCAATCTGCGCGTGCGCGGACACCGCATTCTCCTTCTCGCCCCGCGCCAGGCGCGCCTGCTCGATCGTCGCCCAGTGCCGGCGGCACAACGGCCCCGTCTTCGAGCCAAGGTCCACAGCCTTGCGTGCGAACGTTTCCGCCTCCGCCCACTGGCCCTGCAGCAGCGCCAGTTCCGCGCGTTCCTGCAATACCGACGGATCACCGGCCACGATCTGCAACGCCTGGTCCAGGCTGCCGGCCGCGCCAGCCAGATCATTGGCCTTGCGCTGGGTCAGCGCCGTCTGCCGCAGATCCTCAACTTGGGAATCGCGCAGTGGCTGCACCGACAGTTCCTTGTCATCCGGCCCGGCTGCGGCTTCCACGGCTGCCAGCCGCTGTGCGGGCGTGGTGGTATCCACCGGCTTGACCACCTGCGGCGCGCTGCTCACGCAGGCCGCCAGGGCCAGGCTGAGGCCACTCAGGACCAGGGGCTGGAACAGCGAACGGATAGTCATCGGCATCATCGGCTTGGAGGAGGAGTCGCTGCAGCGGGTGCTGCGGCAGGTTCAGCGGCGGGTTCGGGCTTACGGTCAAGGCCGAACCAGCTGCGCCAGCCGCCGCCCTCGCCTTCCGCACCGCCCTGCGCGTCCGGCAAGGCCGCCGGTGCGCACGGTTCATACGCAGGCGCATAGCCCACCACGAACGGGAAGCGGCGGGCACCCGGGCACCCTTCATCGGTGCTGTTGGTTCCCGTGGCCGCAACCGGCTGCCAGTCGAGGCCCTTGTTGCTGACCTTCAACGGCGCCGTCGGCAGGCGCTGGAAGATGCCCGACCACACCCGCATCGCGCCGGTGGCGCCATACAGGCCGGCCTGTTCGTTCTGGTCATTGCCCATCCAGATCACCGCCAGGTGATCGCCGGTGTAACCGGCATACCAGCTGTCGCGGCCATCGTTGGTGGTGCCGGTCTTGCCGGCCGGCTGCAGGCGGCCCAGGCCATCGGCGTTCAAACGCTGCGCGGTACCACTGGCCACCACCTGCTGCAGGCCGATGCTGATCAGGTTGGCGGCAATCGAGTCACCTTCCTGTGCCGGTGCCGGGGTCTTGTCGTAACGCTTGAGCAGCTTGCCCTGCGGATCAAGGACGCCACGCACCGCGTGCAGCGGCTGGATCTCGCCGCCCGATGCCAGGAACTGGTACAGCTGCGCCATCGCGTACGGGCTCTGGTCGGTCGAGCCGAGGATCACCGCCGGGTTCGCCTCGGCCTTGATGCCGGCCAGCACGTGGATCAGCTGCGTCACCCGTTCCGGGCCGACCTGCATGCCCACCCGTACCGTCGCCTGGTTGTAGGAGTGGGCGAGCGCATCGATCAGGCGCACGGTGCCGTGGCTGCGGTTGTCCGCATTGCCGGGGTTCCAGTTGCGGCCGCGGCTGAGCTGCACGGTCACCGGTGAATCATCGACCCAGCTGGCCAGCGAATAGCGGTCCGGCTGCGCCAGTGCCAGCAGGTACACGAACGGCTTGAGCAGCGAACCGACCGGGCGCTGCGCCTCGATGGCGCGGTTGAAACCGACCTCGGACACTTCACGGCTGCCGATCACCGCCACCACGTCACCGTTGTGCACGTCGGTCATCACCAGGCCGGCCTGCAGCTCGGGGCGACGCTTGCTTTCCAGCGACTTGATGGTGCGCGTGACCGCACCTTCGGCATAAGCCTGCGCGGACGGCGACATGCCGCTCATCACGCTCAGGCCAGCGCCCTGCAGGGCGGATTCCGGATAGTCGTGGGCAAGCTGGCGACGCACCAGGTCAACGTAGGCCGGGAAGCGGTTGGCCGCCACCAGGCCCGGGGTCTTGGGCACGCCCAGCGGCGCCTTCAACGCGCGCTGGTACTCGGCATCGTCGATCAGGGTCGCCTCGTGCAGTTTGCCCAGCACGAAGTTGCGACGGTCCAGCGCGCGCTCGGGATTGCGCCGCGGGTCGTAGTAGGACGGTCCCTTGACCAGGCCGATCAGCAGCGCGATCTGCTCGGTTTCCAGCGAGGAGAGATCGCGGCCGAACCAGAACTCGGCACCGGAGGACATGCCGTGGATCGCCTGGCTGCCGCGCTGGCCCAGATACACCTGGTTGAGGTACGCCTCGAAGATGGTGCGCTTGTCATAGCGTGCTTCCATGATCAATGCATACAGCACTTCGTTGAACTTGCGGGTGACGGTCTGTTCCTTGCCGATTCCCAGCAGGCCGCTGCGGGCCAGCTGCTGGGTCAGGGTGGAAGCGCCCTGGCGGCTCTGCCCACCGGAGCGGACAGTCACCCAGACCGCGCGCGCGATACCGGACAGATCGATGCCGTGATGGCGGTTGAAGTCCTTGTCCTCGACCGCCTGCAGGCCAGTGACCAACAGGTCCGGGGCCTCGTTCATGCGGATCAGGCGGCGCTCTTCCTGCTTCTGCCCATACAGCGTGGCGATGCGCGCGGGATCCATGCGGGCCGCCTTCAGCGCCTTGCGGCTGTCGGCGTCCCGCAACGATGCGATGCTGCCGCCGGACAGCGACAGCTCGACCCGGCGCGCAGCAACGTRGCCGTCGACATCGTTGTAGCCGCGGCTGGAGATGACGAAGCGGCCGCCCTGCACCGCATAGGTTGCCGGATCCTTGCCCTGGCCATCATCGCGATAGGCCGAGGCGGCCAGTTCGGTTTTCAGGGTTGCCGCATCCATCGCCTTGCCGGGCATCAGCACCAGCGGGCGTGCATAGACGCGCGTCGGGATCTGCCAGCGCAGTTCACCGAAGCGTTGCGTCACCTGCTGGTTCAGGTACAGCGTATAGGGGATCAGGAAACCCAATCCCAACGCGACCGCAGCCATGGTCCAGGTGATCAGTCGGCGCCGCCAGAGCGGGCTGCCATCGTCCTGCAGGTCGTCGTCGGAATCGTCGATGTCGTCGGAATCGTAGCGTCGGGGCACGGGAATGCGGATTGATAGGGTCCGGCGAGTCTAACGCAGCCGCCGCGAAGGCAGGCAGGCGCCGGCCCCGGGTTTCACTGCAGTTCAAGCTGTGTGCGATTCCGTCCAGCCCCTGCGGGCGCCGGCCGCGGCCGCGTGAATGCCTCTCCAGCCTGCCCCGGCGAGGCACACATTGGCGAGCCGGGCCAGCAGGCGAGGCGCGTCCTGGGCAATCCAGCGCAGCGACACATCGGCCCGCCGATACAGCTGCAGCCGCGACCAGGCCATGCGCCAGGCCAGCGCTGCCAGGCCGTGGAAACGAACAGGCGCAATCAGCACGTCACGCCGACGCAGCAGCGCATCCAGCGCCAGCAGGCGATCGGCCGTGCGTTGCCGGCGTTGGCGTTCAAACAGGTCAAGCTGGCGCAGGTGCCGCATCAGTCCACGGCGGCCGGCACCGATCTGGTTGTTGCCATGCTGGCGATAATCAATGGTAGGCCGCGCGATCATGTCCAGCCCACCGTCCAGCGAGGCGACTACAGCCAGCCACTCGTCGTGGCTCCAGCACGGAGCGATCGGCAACGCACTCTCCAGCAGCCCCCGGCGCAGCGCACAGGTTGCCCCGGTAATGAAGTTGCGCAGCAGAACCGCATCGATCACAAGCCCGGATCGCTCCAGCGCCACTTCGGCCGGATGCACTCCCAGCACTTCAAGCAGGTGTCCACCCAGCGCAACGCCATCGCCATCGACCAGGCGCGCATCGCTGTGCAGCAGCAGCAGGCCCGGATCGGCCTGGAACCGTTGCAGGTAAGTTGCAACCCGATCGACATACCAGACGTCGTCCTGGTCGCACAGGAACAGGATGTCGGACCGACAGCGCTGCAGCGCATCGGCAAAATTCAGGATGTAGCCGAGATTGCGTGCATGCTGCACGACCTCGACGCGTATGCCCATCGCGCCCGCCCGGCTGCTGAATACCTGCAGCAGGGCCATGGTCTGATCCGAAGAGCCATCGTCGCCGATGACCACCTCATCCACCGGCTCGCTCTGCGCCAGGATGCTGTCCAACTGCGCCTGCAGGTAGCGCGCACCGTTGTAGGTACACAACGCAACTCCCACGCTGGGACGTACGGACGTCATGCCACTACCCCTGGCGGAGAGGCCGCAACGCGTGCGGATGCCAGTTCGGGGGTCATGGGCTGCCAGGTACCAGCATCCGGCCGGAAAGCGCGCGGCCGCACGCCCAGCAGCGCCGTCAATTCGCTGTTGTCGGCGATCAGGTCCTGCTGCAGGCGCGACACCGGGCCGCGCGCGCGGGGCAGAACCGCAGCCAGCGCGCGCAGCGACAGATCCGGGAGTCGCACAGGCAGGGTCGATTCCACCAGGCTGGCACGCATGCGACGGAACATCTCGTGGTAAGGCAGCCGTTCACCGCCACCGATTTCCAACACCCGGCCTGCGGCGGCCCCGGTTCGTATGGCCTGCACCATGGCCTGGGCGATGTCGTCGGCGTGCACCGGCTGACGCATGCCATGGGTCATCGGAATGGGAAACACTCGAAGACGGCGCGCGCGCGCCACGATCGGGGAGATGCTGCGATCGATGCCGGCACCGTAGATCAGCGTCGGCCGCAGGATCGTCCACTCCATGCCAAGACGCTCGGCCTGCGCAATCAGCCCCCGTTCCCCGCGCTGCAGCATTGCAACCACATCCTGCTCATCGGCCTGCGCCGATTCCTGCTTGGTGAGCACGCTCATCGAACTGGTGACGATGATCCGGGGCGCCGGTGCCACCGTCTGCCGGGAAAGCCATTCCGCCCAGAGCTCCATCGGGCTGGAGCTGGCAATGGCCTGCCAAGCGTGCGGGCCACTCTGGTCAAGTGCATCGTAAAGGTCGCCGCCCAGCCACTGCACTCCTGGCTGCTCCGCCTGTGGACGTCGGCTTACCGCCTGCACGTCCATGCCGGCCTGGACCAGCCGTGGCAACAGGTAACGACCGATCTGGCTGGTCGCGCCGGAAACAAGAACGGTCATCTACTATCCAGGGCAAGGCAACAGGGGGCCATTACTATAGCTGCGTCAACGCGATCCATCGGGTCACGGCGGCACGCTACCGATGTCGCGCAGCCGCTCCTGCAACTGCTGGTATTCGGCGGTGGCCGGACCGGCACCCAGCTGGTTCGCCTGTTCCAGTGCACGTTCGGCAAAAGCCACATCACCGCGACCCAGCCGTTCGCTGCCGATCGCCAGCCAGCGTTGTGCCAGGCGGGCACGCGCATCGGGCAACCCTGTGGCGGTCGGCGCCAGGGTCTGCCAGGCCTGCAGGCAGGCGCCCGCAGCCTGCACCCGGTTCTGCCGCAGGTTGTCATCAAAACAGGACCGGCTGGCGGGCAGCAGCCGTGCTGCCRCTGCCTTGACCCGGCTGTCGCGCGGCGCCAGTGCCTGCGCTTCGCGCAGCGCATCGAAGGCGCTGTGGCCGGGAGGGCTGATCCACTGCCCGGCACGCTCGGCGCGGTCGATCTGGCGCAACCGATCACGCAGCTGGCGCTCACGCTGGGCCGTGCTGATACCCGGCTGCTGCAACGACTGGCGCGCCTGCCGCGCACGCTGCAGGCGCTGTGCAAGCTGCTGCTGCGCTGCCTGCGAGGCACCCAGCCCCGCGGCCAGCGCGGCATCCTTGTCGGCCGCCTCGAACTGGAAGTCGTCGGCCCGCTTCTGGCTGCGCGCCAGCAACGCCTGCACGGTCTGCTCACGCCCACGCAGTGCCGTAGGATCATCGGCGGTGACCGCCAGCACCGCCTGGAAGCTATCCGCAGCCGTCTCGAGCTGCTGCCGTTTGAGCGCGCGATGCCCCTGCTGCAGGCGCTGGTCGATTGCACGGGCCAGCGCTTCCTGGCTGGCAGGAAGTTCGGAATGACCTGGATCGAACTGGCGTGCGCGCTGCAGGATCGCTGCCCCCGTGGCCAGTTCACCGCGTGCGGCCTGTGCACGCGCCTGCTGCAGCAGATCGCTCAATGCATCCTCGCGACCTTCCAGTGCAGGCAGGTTGTCCGGCTGCAGTGCCAGCACGCGCTGGAACAACGGCAGCGCGCTGCTGTCGCCGTCGTCCAGCCGCCCCGCTGCAAAGGCATTGCGGGCCTGCGCAAGCAATGCACCGATGCCAGCACCGGCGCGACGACGCGCCTGCAGCTGCTGGGCCACCGCATCTGCCTCGGCGCGCGGCACCTGCAGCTCACGTGCCAACGCCAGCGCCTGCGCGCAGCCGTCCAGGTCGCCCGCCTGCAGCCGCTCACGCGACTGCTGCAACGCTGCCGCGCCGGTGCGGGCCAGGCCCTGTCGCGCCTGCGGGCGGTCGCCATCAAGGGCCAGCACCGCCTGGTAGCGTTCACGCGCGCCGCTGCCGTCGGCCGCGGTCAGGCGTCCTTCGCTCACTGCGCGATCGCCCTCGGCCAGCAGCTGTTCTATCTGTGGCTCATCCCAGAACCAGTCCGCCAGCGGTTTGCGCACCAGTACCAGCAGCACGAACACGGCTGCGGCAGCCAGCAATGCCCAACGCCACACCCGTCGTGCGTGGCGCGCCTGCAGCCACCACCAGCGGCTTTCACGGCGAACGCGATCCAGCGCCGGATGTGCGGCGCCGTGTGAACGATGCGGGGGCTCGCGTTCCATGCGTGCAGGGTAGCCGGGGCAGCGTGAAGCTCAGCCCAGACGACGCGCCTCGCTCACGCCCGGCAACGCATCGAGCTTGCCCAGCAGAGTCGACAACTGGCCGTAGTCGCTGACCTTCAACCGCAGGCGCAGATGCGCGCGGCCACTGTTGCGGACGTTGTCGCTGTGGATGTCCAGCACGTAGGCGTCTTCCTGTGCGATCAGGTTGGTGATGTCCTTCAGCAGCCAGCGGCGGTCGACCGCGTCGACCACCACGTCCACTTCATAGCCACCGCCGGCCTGGCCCCATTCCACCGGCAGGATCCGCTGCGGGCTGGTCGCAGCCAGCCGTGCCAATGCCACGCAGTCTGCACGATGTACCGTGACACCACGGCTACGGGTCAGGTAGCCGACGATCGGTTCACCCGCCACCGGCTGGCAGCAACGCGCCAGCTGCACCAGCAGGTTGCCCACGCCCTGTACGGTGAACTTGGACTTGCCCAGGTTCTCGCGGCGCGCGGTCGGCCGCGGCAAGGCCGACGTCGGCGCCGGCTGGCTGGCCGCACGCTCGGCCTCCAGCAGCGAACGGCTGACCTGGTTGGGGCCGGTATCGCCCAGGGCAACCTGGATGTACAGGTCGTCGACGCTGTCGGCGTGGAACTTCTTCGCCGCCGCGGACAGGTCCGAATGCTGCAGGCCCAGCCGCTTCAGTTCGCGCTCCAGCAGCTCGCGCCCCGCCTGCACGTTGCGCGCACGGTCCAGCTTGTGGAACCAGCTGCGCACCTTCTCGCGCGAGCGGTTGCTGGCCAGGAAGCCGTTGGCCGGCATCAGCCAGTCGCGGCGCGGGTCGGCCTCCTTGCCGGTGAGGATCTCGACGCGATCCCCGCTGCGCAGGCGGTAGGTCAACGGCACGATGCGGCCGTTGACCTTGGCCCCACGGCAGCGGTGTCCGACCATGGTGTGCACCTGGTAGGCAAAATCCAGCGGTGTTGCGCCCTGCGGCAGGTCCAGCACCTCGTCCTTCGGGGTCAGCGCGTAGACACGGTCTTCGGTCAGCTCGGCATCAAGCGCCCCGGCCAGTTCATTGCCCTGCCCGTCCTGCGCCTGCTCCAGCAGCTGCCGCATCCAGGTGATCTTGCGATCGAACGACTTCTCCGCGCCCTTGCCGCCTTCCTTGTACTTCCAGTGCGCGGCCACGCCCAGCTCGGCCTGCGCGTGCATGTCGTGGGTGCGGATCTGCACTTCGATGGTGCGCCCTTCCGGGCCAACCACCGCCGTGTGCAGCGAGCGGTAATCGTTGGCCTTGGGCCGGGCGATGTAATCGTCGAACTCGCTCGGCACCGGTGCCCACAGCGCATGCACCACGCCGAGCGCGGCGTAGCAGGCGGCGACGTCGTCGACCATCACCCGTACCGCTCGGATGTCATACAGCTGGTCGAAGGCCAGGCGCTTCTTCTGYATCTTCCGCCAGATGCTGTAGATGTGCTTGGGGCGGCCGCTGACCTCGGCGCGGATGCCCTGCACGCCCAGTTCGCGCGACAGCACCTTCTTCACATTCTCGACGTAGCGCTCGCGGGCGATGCGGGTTTCRTCSACCTCRCGCGCGATGCGCCGGTAGGTTTCCGGCTCCAGGTGRCGGAAGGCCAGGTCTTCCAGCTCCCACTTCAACTGCCAGATGCCGAGCCGGTTGGCCAGCGGCGCATGGATGTCGCGGGTCAACTGGGCCAGCGCGCGGCGCTGCTCCTCTTCGAGCTTGTCGGCCGCGCGCATGCGCGCCAGCTGCCGGGCCAGCAGGATCGGTACCACCCGCAGGTCGCGGATGATCGCCAGCAGCAACCGGCGCAGGCCTTCGCTGTTGCGGCCGGCCTCGCGACCGGCATGCAGTGCCCAGACGGGATCGGCCGCGTCCTGTCCATCGAGCAGGCCGATCACCGCCGCTTTGTGGCTGCCCAGCGGCAATGCATCAAGGTGGACGCGCAGGCCCGGCAGATCGAACAGCAGGGCCGCCACCACGGCGCCCTCGTCTGCCGAGAGCATCGCGAGCGCGTCCAGGGTATCGCCCAGCACCGACCAGCTGGCACGCATCTGCGGGTCGCAGTCGGGCGCTTCCCAATACCCGCGCAGGGCCTGGCGCAGCGGAGCCGGCAGCACGGCTGCCGAGGGGCGGTTCAACAAGGCATCCAGGCCGGGGACGGAAGCGCGGTTCACAGCATCGAGCAGGCAAGACAGAAGCCCCTACACTAGCGCCGCAGCCGTTCAGGAACAATCGCCGCGGCCAGCATCGCCGGGAATGTGGACATGCCGCTACACTCGCCGACATCCACGGGAGAGTTCCGCCATGCCTTCGATCACCCTGCCTTTCCGCCCTCGCCTGCTGGCCTGTGCCGCCGTGCTGCTGTCCCTGTCGACGCCTGCGCTGGCCCAGCGCGTGGTGCAGGGTGACCTGCAGCAGCAGATGTCACCGGCCGAATTCAAGGCCGCTGGCCTGGACAAGCTCAATGCCGCCGAGCTGGCCACGCTGAACCGCTG
Organism: Stenotrophomonas sp. 05L414_2; assembly: GCF_056397905.1. Lineage (NCBI taxonomy): Bacteria > Pseudomonadati > Pseudomonadota > Gammaproteobacteria > Lysobacterales > Lysobacteraceae > Stenotrophomonas > Stenotrophomonas sp. 05L414_2. The sequence continues at coordinate 5,380 of NZ_JBFTOJ010000102.1, read as the reverse complement.
GCTGCAGGGCAAGGTTGAAGCCGCCACCACCGAGGCCGTCGCTGCGGTGCGCGAAGAAGCGCGCGAGGAAGGCCGCCAGGAAGTGATCGTGAAGAACCGCGGCTTCTTCGACTTCGGCAGCAACGAGCCGATCAGCGGCGTGCTGCAGGGCGAGTTCCGCGGTTTCGGCAAGGGCCGGATCTACGTGCTGGACAATGGCCAGCAGTGGGAACAGACCGATGCCACCTCGATTTCCGGCGTACGCAAGCAGTCGCCGAAGGTCAGCATCAGCCCCGGAGTGATGGGCGTGTGGTACCTGAAGGTCGAAGGCGTGAACACCCAGCCCAAGGTGCGCCGCACCAAGTAACGGCCTGGTTTTGCTGTAGAGCCAAGCCAACGTTTGGCGGCAACCTGCTGCGCCACGTCCCGCAGTAGATCCACGCCATGCGTGGATGCCATTCCGTTTGACCCCGCCAGCCAGTGCCCGGCGGGGCCAGCCCAGGGATTACGAGGCCTGGCGCAGTGCGGTCACCCGCTGCGCCAGCTTCTTCGCCGAAACGCCGGTGCGTGCGCCCAGCTCCTGCGCGAACAACGATACCCTCAGCTCCTCCAGATCCCAGCGCAAGGCCTGCCACTGCGGCCGCTCGCGCAGGCCCTGCTGCTCGCCCACCTGCAATGCCTCCAGGAACGGGTGCAGTTCCAGCATGCGCGCCTGGTCACGCGGGGGATCGCGCTTGGCGCGTTCGGTGCGCAGGATCATCGCTTTCAGGTAGCGCGGGTACTGCGCCAGGGCGTCGGCCGGCGTGTCGCGCAGGAAGCCGGGATGGATCAGCCCAACCAGCTGCGCTTCCATGTCATCCAGATTGCCGCGCGCCCAGCCCATCAACGGTGCTTCCAGCATCGGCTTCAATTCGGCCACCAGGGCAAGGATCGTCTCGGCCAGCTTCAACCGCTGCATGGCCTCGCCGAACAGCGTTTTTGCGGCGTGCTCGCGACGCTGTTCGAACGCCGCCGCATCGCGGATATCGCCCAGGCCGTCGGCCAGCACGGCATTCAGCGCCGCATCGACCAGATCGCCACGCAGGCGTTCCTGGGTTTCGATCGAGGCGTACAACAGGCCGGTTTTCGCTGCTACCGGCAACTGCTTGCGTGCCTGTTTGATCTTCTCGCCCAGGCCGATCTCCAGCAGTCGACGCACGCCCAGCGGGTGTGCTTCCTCGGCCTGTTGGCGATCAGCAAAGATGCGCAGTGCAACGCTGTCACCCTCATCCTTCAGCGCGGGATAGGCCGGCACGCCGGCCTCGCCCGGTACCTGCAGCGGAATCGGCGAGGCCGGGAACGTGCGCAGGCCATCGGCCGCCATCTCGCGCCCGGCACGTGCGGCGAACGCATCGCCGGCACGGCCACCGAACTTCGCACGCAGCACATCGAGGTCGCGCGAGGTTGCCAGCACCTTGCCCTGCTCATCGCGCAGGCGCAGGTTCATGTGCAGGTGCGGTTCGATTGAACCGGGATCGAAATCGGTAGCGGCCACGGTTGCCCCGGTTGCGCGGGACAGGAAGCGCGCCAGCTCGCCGGTGATCGCGTCCGCGCTGGGCTGCGGGAAGGCCTCGTAGAACGCGCGCGCGAAATCCGGTGCCGGCACGTAGTTGCGCCGCATTGCCTTGGGCAGGCTGCGGATCAAGGCCGCCGCCTTGTCGGCAACGAAACCCGGCGCCAGCCATCCCAACTGCACCGCATCCAATGCATTGAGCAGGTGCAGCGGCACGTCCAGGGTCACGCCGTCATCGTCGGCTCCCGGTTCGAAGCGGTAGTGCAGCGGCAACCGCGCCTGGCCCAACGCCAGGTACTTCGGGTAGCGCTCCTGCTCGCTGCCTTCGCCCGGCAGCAGATCCATCAACGACCAGTGCAGGCCCTTGCGYTGTTCCGGCGGCARCGCCTTCCACCACGCATCCAGCCCKGACGCGGARTGGATCTGCGGCGGCACCCGGTCCAGGTACCAGCGYGCCTGCCAGTCCTCGTCGGCAACGATGCCGGCACGGCGCAGCTTGGCTTCTTCCTCGCGTGCCTGCTCCAGCACCTTCTGGTTGTCGGCCACGAAGCTGGCACGGGTGTTGATCTCACCGGTCACCAGTGCCTGGCGCACGAAGATGTCATGCGCCTCGCCGGCGTTGATGCGGCCGTAATGCACCGGCTTCTTCGGCGCCAGCACCAGCCCGAACAGGCTGATCTGCTCGGAGGCCAGCACCTGGCCCTGCGCACGCGACCAATGCGGGTCGAAGTGCTTGCGCAGCAGCAGGTGCGGCAGTTCGGCGATCACCCAGTCCGGCTCGATCGCCGCCAGGGTCATGCCCCACACCTTCTGCGTATCCAGCAGGTTGGCGGCCAGCAGCCACGGTGGCGGCCGCTTGGACAGCGTCGAACCGGGGAATGGCAGGAAACGGCGTTGGCGCGGCGCCTGGAAATCACCCTTCTCGCTGCGATGGCCGATCTGCGTGGGCAGGCCCGCCACCAGGGCCCGATGCAGGGTCTGGTAAGCCGTGGCGCGAACGCGTTCGCTGTAACCACCGCCGTCGGGCGCCTGGTCCTTCTGCGCACGGGCAGCGACCGGCGCGGGCGCCGTTTCGGCCTTGCCCTCGCGGGCCAGGCGCGCAGCACGGTGCAGCTGGCCACGGGTCGCCTTCACCGCAGCAGCATCATCGCGCGCCGGAGCCGGCGCACTGCTGCGGGCCAGCAGCGGGGCCATCGATGCCTCGTTGGCCTCTTCCTTCCAGCCCAGTTCCTCGCACAGCAGGCGCAGCTGTCGATGCAGCTCGCGCCATTCACGCATGCGCAGGAAGCCGAGGAAGTGGCGGCCGCACCAGTCGCGCAGCTTGGACTGGGTCAGATCCTCATGGGACTGGCGATAGGCGTCCCACAGACGCAGCACACCGACGAACTCGGAGCGGCCATCGGCGAACTGCGCGTGTGCGTTGTCGGCGGCGCCACGCGCCTCGGGCGGCCGCTCGCGCGGATCCTGGATGCCCAGGAACGAGGCGATCACCAGCATCGGTCGCAGGCAGCCTGCCGCCTGCGCCGCCACCAGCATGCGCGCCAGTTTCACGTCCACCGGCAGGCGCGCCATCTGCTTGCCGATCGCGGTCAGGTGGCGTTCGCTGTCGATCGCCCCCAGCTCGGTCAGATGCTGCCAACCGTCAGCGACGGCCCGCTCATCCGGCGCCTCAAGGAACGGGAAATCCTCGATGCGGCCCAGGCCAAGCTGCAGCATGCGCAGGATCACCCCGGCCAGGCTGGAACGACGGATTTCCGGATCGGTGAACTCCGCCCGCGCCTGGAAATCGGCCTCGGCATACAGGCGATAGCAGATGCCCTCGGCCACGCGGCCACAGCGGCCCTTGCGCTGGTTGGCACTGGCCTGCGAGATCGGCTCGATGTGCAGCCGGTCCAGCTTGTTGCGCGGGCTGTAACGCTTGACGCGGGCGAAACCGGGGTCGACCACATAACGGATGCGCGGCACCGTCAACGAGGTCTCGGCCACATTGGTGGCCAGCACGATGCGCCGGTTCGGGCCGGGGTTGAACACCCGGTCCTGGTCCTGGTTGGACAGCCGCGCGTACAGCGGCAGCACTTCGGTACTGCGGTACTTGCGCCGCTCCAGTGACTGGTGTGCATCGCGGATCTCACGCTCGCCCGGCAGGAAGATCAGCACGTCGCCACGGGAATCCAGGCGGGTGATTTCGTCGATGGCCGCAACGATCGCATCGTTGACCGTGCGTTCGCCCTGGTCTTCGCCCTCGCCTTCCAGCGCGCGATAGCGCACCTCCACCGGATAGGTACGGCCTTCGACGCTGATCACCGGCGCATTGTCGAAATGCTGGGCGAAGCGCTCGGTGTCGATGGTCGCCGAAGTGACGATCAGCTTCAGGTCCGGGCGCTTGCGCAGCAGCTGCTTGAGATAGCCAAGCAGGAAGTCGATGTTGAGGCTGCGTTCGTGCGCTTCGTCGACGATGATCGTGTCGTAGTTCGACAGCCAGCGATCACTGGCGATTTCGGCCAGCAGGATGCCGTCGGTCATGAACTTGATGCGGGTGTCTTCGCCGACCTTGTCGTTGAAGCGCACCTGGTAGCCCACCAGCTGGCCCAGTTCACTCTGCAGTTCCTGCGCGACACGACTGGCCACCGCACGTGCGGCGATCCGGCGCGGCTGCGTGCAGCCGATCATGCCGGCCTGGCCACGGCCGGCGGCCAGGCACAGCTTCGGTAGCTGGGTGGTCTTGCCCGAGCCGGTTTCACCGGCGATCACCACCACCTGGTGGTCGCGGATCAACTGGGTGATGGTCTCGGCTTCACGCGCAATCGGCAGCTGTGGGTCCAGAGTAATGGCCGGCTGTTGTTGCGCCCGCGCGTGGCGGCGCTGCACCGAAACCTGCAAGGCCTGCTCGAAACTGGCGGCCAACGCCGCATCCTGTGGCTTGGCTTGGCAACGCGAGAGCATTCCCAGCAATCGTCCACGGTCGCGGCTCATGGCGCCGTCGATGGCGGCACGCTGTTGGCGCTGGCGGGACTGCGGCATTTTGTCGATAGCGTTCATCAATCGGTTCGTTTAAAACTTTGAATGCGACCAGTCATCAAGACTGATTTATTGTGAAGGCCAACGATTCCATAAGGAGGAACCCCATGGCGAAGACCAAGAGCACGACCAAGCCCAAGACCGGCAAGCAGAAGCTTGCGGCTTCCGCGCCGTCGGCCCCCAACATCGATATCGGGATCACCCAGGGCGACCGCAAGAAGATCGCCGACGGATTGGCGCGGTTCCAGGCCGATGCGTTCACGCTCTATCTGAAGACCCACAACTTCCACTGGAATGTCACCGGGTCGATGTTCAACTCGCTGCACACCATGTTCGAGACGCAGTACACCGAGCAGTGGGCGGCACTGGACGATGTGGCCGAGCGCATCCGCGCACTGGGCTTCAATGCCCCGGGCTCCTACCGGGAATTTGCTGCGCTGACCTCGATCGTCGAGGAGCCGGGCCTGACCGACAGTGCGGACTGGCGTGAAATGGTACGCCAGTTGGTGGTCGCCAACGAAGCGGTATGCCGTACGGCACGTGAAGTGCTGGATGTGGCCGACGACGCTGACGACGCCCCGACCGAGGATCTGATGACCCAGCGCCTGCAGACCCACGAGAAATACGCGTGGATGCTGCGCTCGCTGCTCCAGTAAGGGTTTTGGGTGGTTCGGCAGGGCTGCGCCCTGCACCTGCAGAGGCCTTGAAGCCAAGGCCAGAGCCAGAGCAAAAGCTGGCTTCCTGTGGGTAGGCGGGGTGGGTCCGATGGCAGGGGACGCCGTAAACCCGTCCATGGGGGCTTGGCCGCGGCATCCATGCCGCGGACACCCC
>NZ_JBFTOJ010000101.1:0-14782 GCF_056397905.1 Stenotrophomonas sp. 05L414_2 | reverse complement strand
GGTCGAACAGCTTGTCGTCGAAGTAGTTCTGCTCGAAGGTCACCGGGCCCATGTTGTAGCGGCGGCCGCTGTCCCAGGTCAGGTCGATGTCGGCAGCGTTGTCCGCGCGGGTGATCTGCACCTGGCGCTGGGTGTAGTCGGCGTCGAAGTAGCCGCGCTCGGCCAGGCGCCGGGTCACGGTGATCTTGCTGGCTTCGTACTGGGTGTGTTCGAAGCGCTGGCCCTTGCGCGGCTTGAACGCGGCCAGGTCGTCCTGCAGGTACTGGTCGTACATCGCCGGACCGGTGATGTCGATATGCTCGCGGCGCACCAGCACCGGCTGGCCCTTGTCGACATGGATCAGCACGGTGACGTGCTCGTCCTGGCGTGGCGCCTCGACCTTGATCACTGGGTTGTAGTACCCGAACGGTTCCAGCGCCTGACGGGTCTGCCGCTCGGCCTGTGACAGCAGGTATTCCAGGCGCGACTCGCCCTGCTCCTTGCCGATCGTGTCGAACAACGACAGCGATTCCTGGATGTTCTCGATGATCGCGGCGTCGTCGCCCTTGTCCAATCCCTTGATGTCCACCTTGTCGATGGTGCCGCGCGCATGGGCCACGGAAGTGGCGCAAAGCGAGAGGACCATCAGCGGCAGGGCGTATTTCGTTGGCTGCATGCGGCACAGCATACCGACCGGAGGTGACGATGCGAAATGCATCACGTCAATCCGGATCGGTTGTTAAGTGGCGGTCAAAATACGCGCCTTTGTGGCGATCATCGCGGCCGCATGCGGAAATATCGGCATCGCGTCGCTGCCGGCCAGCGGCCGGCTACCCAGTAGATCCACGCCATGCGTGGATACGGTCTGATTCATGGCGAGCGCGCAGCGCGGCCTGCAGAAAAGCCGCCGGGCATGGCCCGGCGCTACCCATCGTGGGCGATCAGCTGGACAGGTRCTCGATCGCCGCGACCTTGCCCAGGCGCTCGCCCAGCATCGTCAGCAGTGCCAGGCGGTTGCCACGCAGTGCCGGATCCTCGGCATTGACCATCACCCCGTCGAAGAACGCATCGACCTGCGGACGCAGGCGGGCCAGGCGCGCCAACACGGCCACATAGTCCTTCTGGTGCAGGCTGGCGCCGGTATCGTCGATGGCGGCAGTCACAGCTTCGGCCAGCGCGCGCTCGGCATCTTCCTGCAGCAGGGCCGCATCGATCTGGCCCGGAATATCGCCTTCGGCCTTGCGCAGGATGTTGCGGATGCGCTTGTTGGCCGCGGCCAGCGCCTCGGCTTCCGGCAGCGCCGCGAAGATCCCGATCGCGTCCAAGCGGCGGTCGAAGTCGTACAGCGAGGCCGGCTTCAGCTCGGCCACCGCGTTGAAGTGGCTGGCCGGCACGCCCTTGTCGCTGTAATAGCCCTTCAGGCGGTCGAGGATGAAGTCGTACAGCTCGGCCACGTCGGCCTGCACGTTGCGCGCGGCCAGCCCGGCGTTGGCGCTGGCCAGCAGCGCGCGCAGGTCCAGTTCGAAGCTGCTTTCGATGATCGTGCGGGCCAGGCCCAGCGCGTTGCGGCGCAGGGCGAACGGGTCCTTGTTGCCGGTCGGCTTCAGGCCCGCGGCGAAACCGCCGGCCAGGGTATCCACGCGCTCGGCGATCGCCAGCACCTTGCCCAGCGGCGACAGCGCGATGTCATCACCACCGAAGCGCGGCTGGTAGGCCTCGTCGATGGCCAGCGCCACCTCCGGCGATTCGCCACCGGCCACCGCGTAGTGGCGGCCGGCGATGCCCTGCAGTTCCGGGAACTCATTGACCATGCGCGACTGCAGGTCGTTCTTGGCCAGCTGCGCGGCACGCTTGGCCAGCAGCGGATCGGCGCCGACCTGCGGCGCAATCACTTCGGCCAGCGCCACCACGCGCGCGACCTTGTCGGCCACGCTGCCCAGCTTGGCCTGGTAGGTCACCGTCTTCAGGCCCTCGCCCATCGCCTGCAGGCCCTGCTTCAGGTCTTCGTCGAAGAAGAACTTGGCATCGGCGAAGCGCGGGCGGATCACCCGCTCGTAGCCCTTGGCCACTTCGGCCACGTCCTTGGACTCGRTGTTGGCGATGCCGATGAACTTCTCGGTCAGCTTGCCGCCGTCATCCAGCACCGGGAAGAACTTCTGGTTGATCTCCATCGTCTCGATCAGCGCTTCCTGCGGCACCGCCAGGAACGCGCGCTCGAAGCTGCACAGCACCGCCGACGGCCACTCGACCAGGTTCACCACCTGCTCCAGGTTGTCCTCGGTGATGCGTGCGCTGCCACCGGCGGTGGCTGCAGCGGCTTCCACCTCGGCGACGATGCGCTGGCGGCGCTCTGCCGGGTCAACCAGCACGAAGGCGGCGCGCAGCGATTCCACATAGTCCTGCGGCTGGGTCAGCCACACGGTCTTGTCGTGCAGGAAGCGGTGGCCGCGGCTCATGCGGTCGGCCTTCAGGCCGAACAGTTCGGCCTCGACCACGTCACCGCCGTGCAGCAGCACCAGCCAGTGCACCGGGCGCGCGAAGCCCCAGCTGTGGTCGCCCCAGCGCATCGGCTTGGGAATGGGCATGCCGGCGATGGCCTCGCGCAGGATCTCCGGCAGCAGCGCAGCAGTGCGCGCGCCCGGGGTCACCGCACGGTGCACGAAGCGCTCACCCTTGTTGTCGGTGGTCTTTTCCAGCGCGGTCCAGTCGATCCCGGCCTTGGCCGCGAACCCCTGCAGCGCCTTGGTCGGCTGGCCTTCGGCGTCCAGCGCGATGTTCAGGTACGGGCCCAGCACTTCGCTGTGCTGTTCCGGCTGCTCCAGGCCAACGCCCGGCAGCAGCACAGCCAGGCGGCGAGGGGTCGACAGCGGGCGTGCATCGCCCAGCTCCAGTTCCACGCCGCGCTTGCGCAGGCCGTCGACAACACCGTCGAAGAAGGCCTGGGCCAGGCCCGGCAGTGCCTTGACCGGCAGCTCTTCGGTGCCCAGTTCAATCAGCAGGGGAGACAAGTGGCTCATCGGTTCGATCCTGTGGTGGGGGCGCAGCGCGCGACGCGGCCGGCGCCCCTGGGGTAGTAGGTGAAACGCGTGATGGGAGAACGGGCCGTCAGGCCTTCTTCGCGCCCGGGAAGCCCAGCTTCTCGCGCTGCTCGTAGTAGGCCTTGGCCACCGCCTGGGCCAGCGCGCGCACGCGCAGGATGTAGCGCTGGCGTTCGGTCACGCTGATCGCGCGGCGCGCATCGAGCAGGTTGAAGGTGTGGCTGGCCTTCATCACCTGTTCGTAGGCCGGCAGCGGCAGGTTCACTTCCACCAGCTTCTGCGCTTCGCGCTCGCAGGCATCGAAGCGGTGGAACATTTCTTCCACGTCGGCGTATTCGAAGTTGTAGGTGCTCTGCTCCACCTCGTTCTGGTGGTAGACGTCGCCGTAGGTCACCGGCTGCCCATCCGGGCCGTAGGTCCAGACCAAGTCGTAGACGTTGTCGCAGTTCTGCAGGTACATGCACAGGCGCTCGAGACCGTAGGTGATCTCGCCCAGCACCGGCCGGCACTCCAGGCCACCGGCCTGCTGGAAGTAGGTGAACTGGGTCACCTCCATGCCGTTGAGCCAGACTTCCCAGCCCAGGCCCCAGGCGCCCAGGGTCGGCGATTCCCAGTTGTCCTCGACAAAGCGCAGGTCGTGCACCAGCGGATCGATGCCCACCGCCTTCAGCGAATCCAGGTACAGCTGCTGGATGTTGTCCGGTGCCGGCTTCATCGCCACCTGGTACTGGTAGTAGCGCTGCAGGCGGTTCGGGTTCTCGCCGTAGCGGCCATCGGTCGGGCGCCGCGACGGCTGCACGTAGGCCGCGTTCCAGGTTTCCGGGCCGATCGCACGCAGGAAGGTGGCCGGGTGGAACGTACCGGCGCCCACCTCCAGGTCGAGCGGCTGGATGAGCACGCAGCCCTGCTGGGCCCAGAACTGGTTCAGGGTCTGGATCAGGCCCTGGAAGGTGATCGGAACGGTCGGGGTCGCGGACATGCGGACGAGTCTTGGCCGGCAAAGGGGTGCGCTAGTATAACGGCCGACCTGCGGGGCATTCCGTACCCGGAAGGAGCAGGTGGATGGAACATCGGCTGCCCACGGGCACGCCCGGCGAGCCTGGAGCGGCACCGTTGCCGCCCGGTCGCCTGCAGTTCGAACAGGTTGCGGCGGCCCTGCTGGCCGACGGCGTGGTGGCTGCGCACGAGCGCGAGCGCATCCGTTTTTCCGCACAGGGCGCCCGCAATGCCAGTGAAGTGCATCCACTGGTGCTGCTGTCCAACCTCAAGCTGGCCGCCAGCGACGGCGGCGACCTCAATCTGGAACGCCTCACCGAGTGGCTGGCCCAGCGTACCGGCAGCCGCTACCTGCGCATCGATCCGACCCGGGTCGACGTCGCCTCGGTCACCGCCGTGGCCTCGCACGCCTACGCGCGCCGCCATCGCTTCCTGCCGCTGGCGGTGGATGGCGAACGCGTGCTGGTGGCCACCAGCGAGCCGCTGGCACAGGAATGGCTGCGCGACCTGCAGCACCTGACCCGCCTTCGCATCGAGCTGGCGGTGGTCAATCCGCTGGACCTGCACCGCTACACCATGGAGTTCTTCGGCGTCACCCGCTCGGTGCGCGGTGCCCGTGGCGACGTACGGGGTGAGGCCAACACCACCCTGCCCAGCTTCGAGCAACTGGTGGAACTGGGCCGCACCGGCGACGTCAATGCCGACGACCAGCACATCGTGCACATCGTCGACTGGCTGCTGCAGTACGCCTACGAGCAGCGCGCCTCGGACATCCACCTGGAGCCCCGCCGCGAAATGGGCCGCATGCGCTTCCGCATCGACGGCGTGCTGCACAAGGTGTTCGAAGTGCCACCGGCGGTGATGACCGCCGTGGTCAGCCGTATCAAGGTGCTCGGACGCATGGACCTGGCCGAGCGCCGGCGCCCGCAGGATGGTCGCATCAAGACCCGCTCGCCCGGCGGCCGTGAAGTGGAAATGCGCCTGTCGACCATGCCGACCGCCTTCGGCGAGAAATGCGTGATGCGCATCTTCGACCCGGAAGCGGCCTTCAAGAGCATCGACCAGCTCGGCTTCAGCCCGCAGGAAGCGGCCGGCTGGACCGCCCTGGTCGAGCGCCCGCACGGCATCGTGCTGGTCACCGGCCCGACCGGTTCGGGCAAGACCACCACCCTGTATTCCACCCTGAAGCGGCTGGCCACGCCGGACGTCAACGTATGCACGGTGGAAGACCCGATCGAGATGATCGCGCCGGAATTCAACCAGATGCAGGTGCAGACCAACATCGACCTGGATTTCGCCAGCGGTGTGCGCACCCTGCTGCGGCAGGACCCGGACATCATCATGATCGGCGAGATCCGCGACCTGGAAACCGCGCAGATGGCCGTGCAGGCCTCGCTGACCGGCCACCTGGTGCTGTCCACCCTGCACACCAACGACGCGCCCTCGGCCATCACCCGCCTGCTCGACCTGGGCGTACCGCATTACCTGCTGTCGTCCACCGTCAACGGCATTCTCGCCCAGCGCCTGGTGCGCACCCTGTGCCCGCACTGCAAGCAGCCGCACACCCTCGGCCGGGCCGATTGGGCAGTGCTGGCTGATAGCGAAGCTGCATATCCAGATACCGCCACGCCCTGTCGGCCGGTCGGTTGCCTGGAGTGCCGGCGCACCGGATTCCTCGGCCGCATCGGCCTGTATGAGTTGCTGCCATTGGGCTCGCGCCTGCGCGGGCTGATCCGTGCGGACATGGATCTGGCCGGTTTCAACCGTGCCGCGCGTGCTGAAGGAGTGCGAACCCTGCGCCAGGCCGGGCTTGAAAAGGTGGCACAGGGGCTGACTACAATCGAGGAAGTCCTGTCGGTACTACCTCCCCCGGATGAATCCAGCGCCCTTCCTGATCCTTGAAACCGGCCGCCCCGTGCCGTCATTGCGCCGCTACGGGCGCTTTCCGCACTGGATCCGGGTCGCCGCCGGCCTGGAAGAACACGAGACCGTCGTGGTCGACGTCGAGCACGGCGCCGACCTGCCCGATCCACGCCAGTTCGCCGGCGTGCTGGTAACCGGCTCGGCCGCCTTCGTCACCGACCACGCCGAATGGAGCGAACGCAGTGCCGCCTGGCTGCGGCAGACCGCGCACGACGACGTGCCGGTGTTCGGCATCTGCTWCGGCCACCAGCTGCTGGCCCACGCGCTGGGCGGCGAAGTGGCCTACAACCCCGCCGGGCGCGAATCGGGAACGATTGAGCTGGCACTGGACCCGCAGGCCGCGAAGGACCCGTTGTTCCAGGGCCTGCCGAGCCACTTCGCGGCCCACGCCACCCATCTGCAGACCGTGCTGCGCGTACCCGAAGGCGCCGCCGTGCTGGCGCGCTCGCCGCTGGATGGCTGCCATGCCTTCCGCTGGGGCCGCCAGGCCTGGGGCGTGCAGTTCCATCCGGAATTCGCCACCCACCACATGCGTGGCTACGTGCGCGCACGCGCCGACTGCATCGGCCGTCATGGCGGTTGCGCGCGCAGTATCGAGCGCGCGGTCAGCGCCGCGCCGCTGGCGCGCCAGCTGTTGCGGCGCTTTGTCCGCCAGGCCCGGCTGTCTTCAGCCCAGCCGGTGGCAAAACAGGGATAATCGGCGGCACGGGCACACCGCCCGGCCCCTCCTGTCCCTCCCCGGATGTCCATGAAAGAGATTCGCAAGCTGCCAGCCTCGGCGGGCGCCCAGTGGTTGCTGGATACGTTCTCGCTGTATCGGCGTGCGCCGCTGCAGCTGGCCCGGATCGGCCTGACCTGGCTGCTGGTGAACTGGGTGGTCACCCTGCTGGGAACGATGCTGCCCGGTACCGCCGGCCTGGCCCTGCAGATGATGACGCTGGTGATTTCACCGGTGATGTTCGGCGGCATGCTGTACGCCATGGGTGAGATCGACCAGGGCCGTCCCGGCCTGGCCACCCATCTGCTGCAGCCGATCCGCGACCGTCGTGTCAGCCACCTGCTGGTGCCGCTGGCGATCCAGGTGCTGGCCGTGCTGCTGCTGGGCGCGCTGCTGTACCTGATGATCGGCCGCGAGGGCTTCACCGCCTTCAGCGACACCATGACCAAGATGCAGGAACTCGGCCGCAGCGGGCAGCAGATCAGTCCGGAAACCGCCGCCGAACTGGTCGCCAACCTGCCCGCGCAGCGCATCGCGCTGTGGATGCTGCTGGTGTTCTGCACCGCCGTGGCGCTGACCCTGGCGATGTTCACCCAGCCGGCACTGGTGGTGTTCGACCGCCAGAGCGGCATGCACGCGCTGCGCCTGAGCCTGCAGGGCTGCATCGAGAACATCGGCGCCACCGCCGTGTTCACCGTGCTCGGCCTGATCGCCGCGTTCTGCGTCTATGTGCTGTTCGTGATCGTGGTCCAGCTCGGCATGCTGCTGGGCGGCCCGCTGGCGGCGGCCTTCATCGCGCAGCTGGTGTTCACCACGGTGCTGATGCCGCTGTATGTCGGCGCCGTCTATGCGGCCTGGAAGCAGATGTTCGTGCATCGCGGCAGCCGCGGCGCACCGCCGGTGCCGCAGTCGCCGCCTGCCAACGACGTCTTCCACGCTTGAGCGGGGCTCAACGGTAGCGCCGGGCGATGCCCGGCGGATGGATGTCACTTCACCCCACGAACGCCGGGCATGGCCCGGCGCTACCGGGGATCAGGCCGCAGGCTTCTTGACCACCGAAGACGGAACCAGCCAGCGCGCGGCGTGGATGCCCAGCTCGTACAGCAGGCACATCGGGATCGCCAGCATCAGCTGCGACACCACGTCCGGCGGAGTCAGGATCGCAGCGAGCACGAAGATGCCGACGATCGCGTAACCGCGTCCTTCCTTGAACTGCTGCGGCGTGATCCAGCCCAGCAGCACCAGGATCACCATCGCCACCGGCAGCTCGAAGCTGCCGCCGAAGGCGAAGAAGATCGCCAGCACGAAATCCAGGTAGGCATTCGCATCCGGCGTGATCGCGATCACTTCCGGGCTGAAGGTGGTGAGGAAGTGGAAGACCGCCGGCAGCACCAGGAAATAGGCAAAGGCGCAGCCGGTGTAGAACAGCAGCACCGAGGAGACCAGCAACGGCATCGCCAGGCGCTTCTCACGTGCATACAGGCCCGGCGCGACGAAGGCCCACAGCTGGTACAGCAGCCATGGCACGGCCACGAACAGGGCCACGAAGAACGTCAGCTTCAACGGCGCGAAGAAGGCGCCGGCCGGGTTGGTGGCGATCATCGTCTGCCCATTGGGCAACTGCGAGATCAGCGGCTCGGCCAGTGCGTTGTAAAGCTTCTGGGTAAACGGCAGCAGGCCCAGCAGCACAACGCCCAGCCCCAGCAGCGCACGCACCAGGCGCGAGCGCAGTTCAACCAGGTGTTCCACCAGCGAACTTTCGCCGAAGTCGTGTTCGCTCATGACGGGCGCTCCGTGCGCGCGGGCGTTTCGGTCGCGGTATCAGCAACGGCATTGCCCGCAGCTTCAGCGGTGGCAGGCGTAATGGCTGCACCTTCAGTCGACGCCCCCCCCGGCTCGGGCGCATCCGCCAGATGTGGGGGCTGTTCGGCCGGGGCCGGTGCACGCACCTGCTGCGCCAGTGTGTCGCTGTGCTGTTGCATCTGCTCGGCTTCGCGGCGCATGGCTTCGCCGCTGGCACGCAGCTGGTTCTCGGTGTCCTGCATGCCCTGGCGCACGTCCTGCATCTGCCGCTTGATGTCTTCGGCCTGCAGTTCGCGTTCCAGTTCCTGCTTGACCGAATCCCATTGATTGCGCGCGCGGCGTACCCACAGCCCGGCGAAGCGGGCCGCCTTGGGCAGGCGCTCAGGTCCGAGCACCACCAAGGCGACAACCGCGATCACCAGCAGTTCGCTGAAGCCGATATCAAACACCGCAACCGCTCCGGATCAACGCGGCTTGCGGTCGTGCTCGTCCTGCGCGGTGCGCGAGGCGTCCTGGCTGCGCGACTCGTCGCCCAACTGCGCGTTCGGCTTGTCGTCGTCGTGCATGCCCTTCTTGAATTCCTTGACCGCCGAGCCGAGGTCCTTGGCACCACTGGTCAGGCGCTTGGTGCCGAACACCAGCAGGACGATGGCGAGCACGACCAACCAATGCCAGATGCTGAAACTGCCCATAAGTCGCTCGTTACGTTAGTGATCAGATTGCCGAGCATAGCGCACCGGCTGTTAGCCGGCGCGCGTGACGAAAGTCAGTTGTTGCCCAGTGTTTCAGTGCGGATTTCACCGTCGTTGACCGGCTGGAAACCCTGCTGGGCCGGCGGCGGGGTCTGCGGMACGGCCTGCAGCGGCGCCGTGGTCGCTTCAGCAGGTGCCGCCGGCGCTGCCTGAACAGGCTGCGGGGCAGGCGCTGCAGCAGCCGCCGGACGCGGTGCGTCATTGCCACCATTGCGGTTGTTGCGCGCCGCGTAGGTGGCCTCTTCCAGGCGATCACGGAAAGCGACCACATCCATTGAAGGCGAGCCAGCCGCGCGGCCCTCGAAGATCATCCGCGGGGTGGTGTTGCTGCCGTAGGCGTCAAGGTTGGCAGCATCGTCGATCTGCAGGATCGCACCATCCAGGGCCACGCCAGCGAACAGGCCGCGGGCGCGCGACCACGACCAGATCTCGGCCTTCAGCTGGCCATCGGTGGCGGCGGCGGCATTGCGGCCCACARGACCGGCGGCCACACCGGCATCGGCGCCGAGGGTGAACTTGCCGTTGACGAGGTTGTCCAGGCTGCGGTCGTTGCGGAACACCAGCACAACGTCGGAGGACTGCACACCGGCCTGGAAGCCGATGCTGCCGCCGGTGAGCTTGATGAATACCGGGTTGGACCACGCACCATTGGGCATGCGCACCGACATCAGGCCGTGGCCACGACGGCCGCCGATCACCAGACCGGCCTTGATCGTGTCGGGAATGACGATGACCGCGCGGCCTTCGTCGAGCAATTTGTCCGGAATGCCCTGTTCAGGGATTCCCTGGATTTCAGCCAGTACACGCACCGCGTTGCGGGCGCGCTGGTCTTCCTGCGGTCCGGCCATGGCCTGGCTGGACAGCAGGCTGGCGGCGATCAGCAGGGCTTGGATCGGGCGACGCATGGCAGGCTCCAGAAGTCAGTCCATAGGAAGATATAGCAAGTGACTGAAATTAGTAGTGTTGTGATGAATCCCCAATGAGCGTTGCCTGCTCATATTGGCCTCATCGATGACATCCATCCGAACCCTGCATGCCGACGTGACGATGGAATCGGCGACAATACCGCCCATGCTCGACGCACCCGATACCGCCGTACTGGCGGTCAACCTAGGCACGCCCGAGACGCCGACGGCCCCCGCCGTTCGCCGTTATCTGGCCGAATTCCTGTCCGACCGGCGCGTGGTCTCGCTGCCGGCACTGCTGTGGCAGCCCTTGCTGCGCGGTCTGATACTGCCGCTGCGCAGCAGCCGTTCAGCCGCCAAGTACGCCCAGGTGTGGCTGCCGGAAGGCTCGCCGCTGATGGTCCACACCCGCCAGTTGGCGCAGGCGATGCAAGCATTGCTGCCGACGCTGCGCGTACGCCACGCGATGCGCTACGGCGAACCCGCGCTCACCACCGAACTGGATCGGCTGGCCACCGAGGGCGTGCGCCGCATCGTGGTATTGCCGCTGTATCCGCAGTATTCGACCACCACCACGGCCTCGGTCGAGGATCGTGTGGATGCCTGGCAGCGCAGGAACCCACAGGTCACCGTCAGCCTGGTGCAGGACTATTCGATCGATCCGGACTGGGTCGCCGCCGTTGCCGGCTCGATCCAGCGCTACTGGCAGCAGCAGGGTCGCGGCCAGAAGCTGATGTTCTCCTTCCATGGCATTCCGCAGCGCCTTGCCGATGCCGGCGATCCCTATCCGCAGCGCTGCGAGGCCAGTGCGCGCGCGATCGCCGCAGCACTGGGCCTGGGCGCGGACGACTGGCAGATGGGTTACCAGTCGCGCTTCGGCCGCGAACGCTGGCTGCAGCCCTACGCCGAGCCCAGCCTGTGGGAGCTGGCCGAAGCGGGGGTGAAACAGATCGACGTCGTCTGCCCCGGGTTTGCCACCGACTGCCTGGAAACACTGGAAGAAGTCGCCATGGGCTTCACCGAAACACTGGCCGAGCGCGGCGCACAGATGCGCTATATCCCCTGCCTCAACGCCGCACCGGATCACGCCCGCGCACTGGCTCGGCTGGCCGTGGCGTCGCTGGCATGAGCCTGCAGCCGTTTGAGCTGCAGGTCGCGGGCGTCCGTGTCGCCGGCCTRCGCCGGCCGGGTAAGGGTCCGCGGGCGCTGGCCCTGCACGRCTGGCTCGACAATGCGGCCAGCTTCGTTCCGCTGGCGCCGCATCTGCCGCACCTGGACCTGGTGGCGATCGATCTGCCCGGGCACGGCCACAGCGCGCATCTGCCGATCGGGGCGGTGTACACCACGCCAGCAGCAATCACCCATGTCCTCGATGTCGCCGATGCACTGGGCTGGGACCGGTTCACCCTGATCGGCCATTCGATGGGTGCCGGCATCGCCAGCCTCGCCGCAGCGGTCAGTGATCGCATCGAACGGCTGGTCGCCATCGAGGCACTCGGCGGCCTGCGCGGGCCGGAGGAAGAAACTGCCAGCCGCCTGCGCGAGCACGTCGACGCCACCCGAGCACTGGCACGCAAGCAGCTGCGCGTGTTCCCGGATCTGGCTGCACCGATCCGGGCGCGGATGATGACCAACCAGCTCAGCGAAGGCTGCGCACGCCTGCTGGTCGAACGCGGTGTCGAGCCGGTCGAAGGCGGCTATCGCTGGTGCAGCGATCCGCGCCTGATGCTGCCCACCGCGATCCGCCTCAGCGAAGGCCAGATCGACAACCTGCTGCAGGCCATCACCTGTCCTACCCAGGTGATCTATGCCACGCCTGCACAGTCGTATTATCCCGAGCCGATGCGCAGCGAGCGCCTGCAGCATCTGCGTGATGGCCGCCTGGCGGTATTCCCCGGCAACCATCACCTGCACATGGAACACCCGGCGCGTATTGCCGCCGTCATCGATGCGTTCCTGAGCGAAAACGCCAACGCACGCTGACCATCGTCGGCCGCGCGCACTTCACTCTGCGCCAGTGCGGCCGATAGAACGGTAGTGGGCCCCTGCGTCCACAGCACGCAGGCCCTTTGTGCCTGCGGCTCGTTCCTGGTTCTGCAAGGAAGACCGCATGTCCCGTCTGCTGCACCGTCATCCACAGGATGTGGTCACGGTGTCCGTCCTCCGCGTCGCTGCCTGCGCCGCATTCCCCGAATTCCCCGACCGTGCCGTCGTTGCGCTCATCCGCGCAGGGCGTTGCAGGGTCGCTGCCGTCCGTTGATCCAGGAGTTGCCGATGTCCATTGCGTCCTCCCGCCCGCCCGACCAGGGCCGTGTCCCTTATCTGCAACAGCTGGCACAGCGGGGCGATCGTCGCCTGCTGCTGGGCAGCGTGGTATTCGCAGCGATCGGCCTTGTGCTTGCCGTGCGCGGCACGTCGCTGCCCGCTGCGAGCGCCGTTGCCGCCGCGGTACTGCCAGCCGCCTGGCTGGGCTGGCGCCAGGCCGGCCATGCGCTCGCGCGCAACGGCCTGGCCGTATTGCTTTCACTGCAGTTGAGCCTGCTCTGTCATATCAGCGGATTGAATGCCGCATTGCCCATCGCGCTGCTGCTGGGCGTGCTGCTCATCCAGCGTGACCGCATGCCGTTGTGGCTGGCCGGCGCCGTGGGTGTCAGTGCGTTGCTGGCGCCGTTGCTTGATGGGGCGGCCGTCCTGCCGCCGCTGTTGAATGCCATGGCCCTGGCGGTGCTGACGCTGGTGCTGGGCCAGACCGCCGCGCGCCTGCGCCAACAGAGCGAAGCGCTGGGTCACGGACCGCACCGCCTGGCGGCATTGGCACGCGACATTGCCACGGGCGCCGACCTCGGCGCACACAGCGATGCACGCAACTACGCACCCGGTTCACTGGCCCACGCGCTGGCCGATACCGCACGCCATGTGCAGGCGCAGCGCGGCCGCGAGGCCGAAGCACATGCCGAGAACGCGCAGATCCGCCAGGCACTGGATGCCTCGCGCACGGCGATGATGATCGCCGACAACGATCACGTCATCCGCTACGTCAACCGCTCGGTGGTGGCGCTGCTGCGCAACCAGCAGGCCACGCTGCGCCAGGCCTTCCCCGATTTCGACGCCGAGCGGCTGGTCGGCAGCAGCATCCATCGCTTCCATGCCAACCCTGACCGCATCCGCGGCATCCTCAATGGGCTGCAGGCGACACACAACGGCAAGGTGCGGATCGGGCCGGTGCACTTCGCTCAGGTCGTCACCCCGGTGTTCGACGCACAGGGCGCGCGCCTGGGTTTTGCGGTGGAATGGCATGACCGTACCCATGAACTGACGCTGGAGAATGCCGTCGCCGGGATTGTCGATGCCGCCGCGCAGGGTGATCTGGAACAGCGCCTGCAAGCCAGCGAAGGCGCCAGCTTCCTCGACGGCCTGACCGGGGGCATCAACCAGCTGCTGGACACACTGGGCAGCACGGTCGACGAAGTGCGGCAGATGCTTTCGGCGATGGCCAACGGCGATCTCGACCGTCGCATGCAGGGCGAGTACCACGGCGCGTTCGCCGCCATCCAGCGCGATGCCAACGCCACCGCCGGCCAGCTGGCGCGCATGGTGGGCCACATCCAGCACTGCGCCACCACCATCAGCACGGCCGCCAGCGAAATCGCCGCCGGCAACGGCGCGCTGTCCGAGCGCAGCGAGCGACAGGCCGCTCATCTACAGGAAACGGCCGCCTCGATGGAGGAGCTGACCGCCACCGTGCGCCAGAACGCAGCGCATGCGCGCCAGGCCAGCGAGCTGGCCGCCTCCACCCAGGGCGCAGCAAGTGATGGCAACCACGCCATGCAGCGGGTGGTCGACACCATGCAGGCCATCGAAGGCGCGTCGAAGCGGATCGGCGACATTACCGGCGTGATCGACGGCATTGCCTTCCAGACCAACATCCTCGCGCTCAACGCAGCGGTTGAAGCGGCACGCGCCGGCGAACAGGGACGCGGGTTCGCGGTCGTCGCCAGCGAGGTCCGTGTGCYCGCACAGCGATCGGCGGCGGCGGCCCAGGAGATCAAGGTCCTCATCGACGAGGCAGGACGTCAGATCGGCGAGGGCGCCCAGTTGGTGGCCGATGCCGGACAGCGCATGCAGGGCATCGTCGGCGGCGTGGAGAACGTAAGCCACCTGATGCGCGAGATCTCGGCGGCGTCACAGGAGCAGTCATCCGGTATCGAGCAGATCAACCAGACGGTGGTGCAGATGGACCAGGCCACGCAGCAGAACGCGGCGCTGGTGGAAGAAGCCACTGCGGCGGCACGTGAACTGCAGTCGCAGGCCGGTGCGCTGAACCAGGCGGTATCGGTGTTCCGCCGGCGCGAGGCCGCGTTGATTGACTGATCCGGGCCTGCGTCTGCTGCATGGAAGGCGGCGCCCGCAGGGCGCCGCCTTTTTGTTGGGCGTGGTTCCCGGCGGGGTTGTTTGACTCAACGGGTACGAAGGCGGTCCGTTTGAGGCTGCATGCGACACGATGATAAGTAAGAAGGCCAGAGCACCTGCCGCTGCGGCGGAGTATGTCCGCCAGCTGCTGTGCTCCACAGAATGCGGCACTCCGTGGGCGCCGCATCTACGCGTGGGTATTGAGTTCCGTAGTGCCGGCCGCTGGCCGGCAACCTCATGAACATCACGCGGCTGCAC
>NZ_JBFTOJ010000100.1:0-14962 GCF_056397905.1 Stenotrophomonas sp. 05L414_2 | reverse complement strand
GGACGTACTTGCAGCGTCCCCTGCATGGCCCACCCGCCCCACCAACCGCGGCTTTTGATTTCAGCATCCAACCACGAGGGGCTCAGCCGTTGGCCGCCGCAAACACCGGGCGCGTCAGGTTGTCCGCTTCGCCATCAGTGCACAGCACTTCGTCTTCAATGCGGATGCCGCCGTACGGACGGAAGAAGTCCACACGCTCCCAGTTGATCGCATCGCCATGACCGGCGGCCTTCACTTCGTTCAACAGCATGTCGATGAAGTACAGGCCCGGCTCGATCGTCACCACCATGCCCGGCTCCAGCACGCGGGTCAGGCGCAGGTACGGATGGCCGGCGGGACGCTCGATGCGGCCGCCTTCATCGCTGGCCGCGAAACCGGCCACGTCATGCACCTGCAGGCCGATCAGGTGGCCGATGCCATGCGGGAAGAACGCGGCGCTGACGCCGGTTTCCAGCGCGGTCTGCGGCGATACCTTGATCACGCCGAAGTCCTTCAGCACGCCCATCAGCGACAGGTGCGCATCCACGTGCAGCTGCTTGTAGTCGAAGCCCGGGCGCACGGCCGCGCACATCGTCTGCTGCGCGGCATCGACCGCTTCGATCATCGCGGCGAACTCGTCATGGCCGGCGGCGGCGTAGGTGCGGGTGATGTCGCTGGCATAGCCGTGCGCGCTGGCGCCGGCATCGATCAGGAAGCTGCGCAGCGGTTGCGGTGCCTTGCGGCCCAGTTCGGTGTAATGCAGCACCGCCGCATGCTCGTTCAAGGCCACGATGTTGCCGTACGGCAGCTCGGTGGCGTCCTGGCCCACGGCCTGGCAGTACGCCATGTGGATGCTGAACTCGTCGGCGCCGTTGCGGAACGCCGCTTCGGCCGCGCGATGGCCGCGCACGCCGAGCACCTGCGCCTGGCGCATCAGGGCGATTTCGTACGGCGTCTTGCTGCCGCGGTGCCATTCCAGGTAGTTCACCACCGGCGCCGGATTGTTGGGCACATACGCGCCCAGCGCGCTCTGCGGCTCTCCCAGGATCGCGCAGCGCGCCGGGTCGGGCGGCAGCAGTGCCAGCGCTTCGTCCGGCGTGCGGATGATATGGATGTCGAAGTGCTCGACCCACCAGCCGCTCGGTGCATCCGGCACCACATGCCAGTAGTCGAACGGCTGGTGGAAGATCACCGCCGGACGCTTGCCCGGGGTGAACACGATCCAGCTGTTGGGTACACGGGTCAGCGGCAGCCAAGCCTTGAACTGCGGGTTGACCGCGTACGGATAGTCACGATCGTCGAAGACCTGGTAGTGCAGGGTGCCGCTGGGCACCACCAGGTGGTCGAAGCCGCCGCGTGCCAGCGCCTGCTCGGCGCGTCGGCACAGCACGGCCAGGTGGTCGGGATACAGGGCGCCGGGGTCTTGCTGGATCATTGCGGTRGCTCGACACGGAAAACGGCCCTAGATTCTGCCGGATACCGACGCAATCCGCTGTGCCGGAACCGGCACTCAGCCCGTCGAAACCGGTGCCTCGTCGCTGTCTTCGCCGATCCACCGGCGCAGCAGCTGCCGATGCTCGCGTGACAGGGTCAGGAAGCGGAAGCCTGCCCAGCTCTGGCCGGGTGCATGCGCCGGTTCGCTCCATAGCAGGTGTACGCCGACGTCGATCCACTCGCTGCGGCCATCGGCCAATGGCAGCGGGAAGCGCAACTGATACAGCGCATCGTCGCGCAGCGCGGCGCTGGCCAGCATCAGCATGCCGGTCTCGGACACGTTGCCAAGCCGGCCGACCACGCTGTCGCGCATCTGGTCGGTCACCGGTACCAGATCGGACACCTGCCGGCGCGGCGCGCGGCGGGTATCAACGGGCGGTTGCGTACTCATGCGTTGGGCTCCTGCGGGCGACGTCCGGCCAGCGTGCGCAGTGCGCTCAGGCTGGCCTGCCAGGCGCGGTCGACCAGACGGCCCCTGTCTTCGGTGACCAGCTGCGCGCGTCCGGCGGCCATCTGCCGGGCGAGGGCATCCAGGGTGGTTTCGCCGATCTTCTGCCCACGCGCGTTGACCAGCAGCACATGACCGGTCAGCAGGCTGTACCAGGACAGGCGCTGGCGGCGCAGCGCGCCTTCGCCATCGTCGATATCGAACCAGCTGCCGAAGGGCAGCGCGCACAGCTGCTGGTAACTGGCCTCCTCGGCCTCGCTGCGTGGTGCCGCATCGCTTGCCGGGGCCTGTGCGCCGGTGTGTTCGCCCAGCCGTGCACGGGCCTTCAGGCGTGCACTGAGCTCGGTGCGCGAGGTGCTTTCGTCTTCGCCACCTGGCGTGGACAGGCGGCGCGCGACGGCAGCCGCCTCCTCTGCGTGGTAGCCCACCTGCAGCAGGGCCGATTCAACCTCGGCAGCCAGCGCAGCGTCGGTCGCGCTGCTTTCGCTTGCGGCCTCGGCAGTGATCGCCGCGATGCGTTCGGTCTGCTGCAGGCGCTCCTGCCATTGCGGCGAATCATCGCCGTGGCGCAGGCGGGTCAGCGTCAATGCATCTGCCCACGCCTGGCGCAGCAGTGTCTGTACGAAGCGCGGCGGCTCCTGCGTATCGCAGCACTGGTCGATCTGCGCATTGGCCTGGCGTCGCGCAAGTTCCAGCCGCTCCTTGCCGCGTGCGGCTTCCACGTGGCGGCGCTCGGCCAGTTCGGCGCGGTGCGCGGCGGCGCGCTGGTGCTGCTGTATCTCGTCGTTGGCGGCGGCAAAGGCCTCGGGAGTGCGTGCATCCTGGCCGAGCAGGCCCTGCACGCTCTGCGCCAGTCGCTGCAGCAGCTGCGGATCGACATCGTCATCGCCGAGCCAGCTGGCGCCGGCTTCAGCGACATGGTTGAGCAGTTCGCGTGCCGGATGTTCGTCGCGCACGAAGAAGCCCGGGTCGGCCATCGCTGCGCGCGCCAGCGGTACCTGCAGGCGCGCGAGCAGGGCGGCTGGCACCGGGTCCGGCCGTTGCTGCTGCTGCACCTGCTGCAGCAGCAGGCGCAGCAGATCGAGGTTGTCGCGGTCGTGGCTGCCAAGGCTGGCCTGCGCGCCATGTTCGCTGCGCAGCTGGGCGACCACGGCGGCCTGCAGATCGGTCATGGCGCTGGCGGCGCTGGCCTGCCCCTGCAGGCGCGCCAGCACGGCATCAACCGCTGCACTGGGCAGGGCCGCTGGATCGGCCGCGGGCTGCGGAATCTGCCGCGCCTGTTGCAGCATCTCGTGCAGCACGCTGCTGGCCGGTACCGTCATGCCGGCCGACGCGCCGGGCGCGTCCGCATCCGCGAAGGCGTCCTGCATCAACGTCGACCACGAGCCGGGCGGTGCCGAGCCGCCCCAGCCGGTCATCGGCGTGGGCACGCGCGGAGACGGGCGTCCACTGCGGCCGCTGCCGACCGACTGGGTGATGATCCGGCGGGTGCTCGAAGAACGTGCCAGGTACGGGGTGTAGACCAGGCCCGGCAGGATGCCGTGCTGTGCCAGCAGCGCATTGGCGCGGTCGAGCACATTGCCCAGCCGCTCCAGTACCTGCCGCTCGAAGCTGCGGTACAGCGCCATCTGTACCTCGGCGCTGAGGGCATCCTGTTCGGCCAGCTTCCGTACCATCGCGCACAGGGCCTGCGGTGCCAGGGGCAGGGTGTCAGCTTCAAAGGCTGGTGCGCCGGCAACAACACCCAGGCGCTGGCCCAGCAGGTTCAAGGCGTTGGCCGAACGCAGGGTTTCCCGGCGCACCATTTCGGTCAGCAGCAGGTCGCGGTCGACTTCATGCTCGGCCACCAAGCTCAACCCCAGCATGCCGGGCAAGGGCGGTGGCGTGGTGGCGGCCACGACCGGGGTGATCGGTTCACGCAGCCGCGCAAGCGCATCGGCCAGCGCATCGAGCATGCGGTCGCTGAAGTGGCCGGCGAACGCATGCAGCTGGCCGCGCTGTGCCAGCAGGTCGGCCTGCTGCTGCGGGTTGCGGGCATGGTCGGCGTCATGCAGCAGGGTCTGCTCCAGCGCTTCCACGGTCAGGATCAGCGGTGCCGTCAGGGCCTGGTGGCACAGGCCGATCAACGCGCCCAGCAGCTCGCGCACGCGCGGCGGCAGGTCGGCTGCGGCCAGGCGGGCAGTGTCGGCACTGGAAAGGGAAAAGACAGCAGACATCGGCGAGGGGGTCCGGATTCCCGCGGATCGATCTTGGAATCTACCGTGTCGGCCGGTGAAGGCGCTACTTTAGCGATGGATCCATTCAGGGCCGCCTGCGATGGCGGCGCCGCAGCAGATCATGCTTCCAGGAACAGGCTGACCACATCGTTGGTGAAGCGCCGGCCCAGTTCGGTCGGCTGCACGTGCCCGTCTGCCACCACCAGCCAGCCACGCTGCACTGCTTCGCGCAGTGGTGTGTCCAGCACGCTGCGGGCCAGGCCGGTGCGCGATTCGAAGTCGCGCAGGCTGAACCCTTCGTGCAGGCGCAGCAGGTTGAGCATGTACTCGAACGGCAGGCGCTCGTCGGCGATCACTTCGTCACCGCCGAACGATGCGGCCGTGCCTGCGGTATCCATGAACGTCTGCGGGTGCTTGTGTTTCCAGCGTCGCAGCACGTGTTCCTCGGCACCGGAACTGATCTTGCCGTGTGCGCCGGCACCAATGCCGAGGTAGTCACCAAAACGCCAGTAATTCAGGTTGTGCGCGCTCTGCCGGCCGGGGCGGGCATAGGCACTCACCTCGTACTGGCCGAAGCCGGCCTGCGCCAGCAGCGCCTGGCAGTGTTCCTGCATGTCCCAGGCATGGTCTTCATCGGGGATGCCCTGCGGCGGCCGCGCGAAGAACACGGTGTTTGGTTCCAGGGTCAGCTGGTAGTGCGAGATGTGGGCCGGCTGCAACGCGAACGCGCGTTCCAGATCGGCCTCGGCACCGGCCAGGGTCTGCTCCGGCAGTGCGTACATCAGGTCGATGTTGAAGTTGTCGTAGCCCGCGTCCTGCGCCATCTTCACCGCGCGCTCGGCCTCGCCACTGTCGTGGATGCGGCCCAGTCGTTTCAGCGCGGCATCATCGAAACTCTGGATGCCGAAGCTGAGGCGGTTGACCCCGGCCGCGCGGTAGCGATCAAAGCGACCGTGCTCGGCGGTACCCGGGTTGGTTTCCAGAGTGATCTCGGCGTTCGGCGCAAAGCGCAGGCGGGCACTGGCCTGCTGCAGGAAGCGGTCGATCGCCTCGGGCGGGAACAGGCTGGGCGTGCCACCCCCGAAGAACACGCTGCTGACCACCCGGCCCCAGACCAGCGGCAGGTCCTGGTCGAGGTCGCGCACCAGCGCATCGATGTAGGCATCGAAGGGCAGTTCGCCCTTGGCCTGGTGCGAGTTGAAGTCGCAGTACGGGCACTTGCGCASRCACCACGGCAGATGCACGTACAGCGCCAGCGGCGGTGGCACCAGACGTGGCGGGGCGTCGTGGTCGCAGGACTCGCCGGGCAGGTGGTTGCAGTGGTCGTGGTCGTGGGCGTGCGGCATGGCTGGCGTGATGCGGACGTGGGGGAGCGGCAGATCAGTCCGCCGCCCGTAGAAGAGGGTCGACCAGGGAGCGCGGCTGCGCGCGAAGCACGGCAGCGGCAATCTGGCGGAAGAAGGGCGAGGGCCCTTTGTAGCTGCCTATAGCGTTGTCCATCAAACGGTGGCGCGCCGGACTGCAGCCATTGCGCATGCACAGATGGAGACCGGAGACCATGGCCTTGCGCTTGTCGGCAAAACTGTCAAGCCGTACTTCCAGCACGTCCACCAACGCCACATGGCGCCACCGATGCAGGCTGCCGATGTTGTGATAGCGCATGTGGCCGGCAGCAGCGTCCAGTTCGACGCGCTGCCACATGATGGGCGCGCCGATGAGCGTGATGACGGTCATGCCGGCCAGCGCAACCACCGGTACCGCCCACCAGGATTCCTTCCCTGTCCACGCCAACATGCCGCCAAAGATCGCACCACTGATCAGCCCCAGTACGGCAAGCAGTTGCACCAGTTCCATTCCGGTGCGGTAGCGCTTCACTGTCATCCTTGAGTCTCCTGTCGGATGCTGGTTCAGGCCGCGAACTGCTGCTTGAGCTGCTGCTTGAGCTGCTGCAGGGCGATGGCGCGATGGCTGATGGCGTTCTTCAACGCCGGTTCCATTTCCGCAGCAGTCAGGCCGTGGGTGGTGTCCAGGAACACCGGGTTGTAGCCGAATCCATTGGTACCGCGAAGTTCGCGGATGATCTGACCTTCCCAGCGACCTTCGCAGATCAGCGGCTGCGGGTCGGTGGCATGGCGCAGCAGCACGATCACGGCGTAGAAGCGGGCGCTGCGCTGGCCATCGGCGATGTCGGCCATCGCTTCCAGCAGCTTGGCATTGTTGGCCGCCGCATTGGTCGGGTGACCGGCATAGCGCGCGCTGTACAGGCCCGGTGCACCGCCGAGGGCATCGACGATCAGGCCCGAATCATCGGCCAGCGCCGGCAGGCCGGTCGCTTCGCAGGCCGCGCGCGCCTTCAGCAGCGCGTTCTCGACGAAGGTCAGGCCGGTCTCTTCCACATCGCCCAGGCCCAGTTCGGCGGCCGAAGTGATCTGCAGCGGCAGGTCGGCGAGGATTTCCTGCATTTCCACCAGCTTGCCAGCGTTGTGGCTGGCCAGGACAAGCTTCTTCATCAGCGGGGCTCCAACAGGTCCCAGGTGTTGCCGTACAGGTCGCGGAACACCGCGACCGTGGCGTAGGGTTCTTCGCGCGGTTCTTCCAGGAACTGGACACCGGCAGCCAGCATCGCCGCGTGGTCGCGGCGGAAGTCATCGGTATTGAGGAAGAAGCCGACGCGGCCACCGGTCTGGTTGCCGATACGACTGCGCTGCTCGTCGTCGCTGGCGCGGGCCAGCAGCAGGGCGGCGGCGCTGCCATCGGTCGGGCCGACCACCACCCAGCGCTTGCTGCCCTGGTCGATGTCGTCCAGCAGCTGGAAGCCGAGCTTGCCGGTGTACCAGGCGATGGCCTCGTCATAGTCGGCCACCACCAGGGTGGTCAGGGCAATGCGCCGGTTCATGCCGACAGCGCTGCCTGCTGCGCGGCCAGCAGCTCGGTCACGCCCTTCTCGGCCAGGCCCAGCAGCGCATCGAGCTCGTCACGGCGGAAGGCATGGCCTTCGGCGGTGCCCTGCAGTTCGATGAAGCCGCCACCGTCGTTCATCACCACGTTCATGTCGGTGTCGCAGTCGCTGTCTTCGGCGTAGTCCAGGTCCAGCACCGAGGTGCCGCGGTAGACGCCGACCGACACCGCCGCCACCGCGCCGAGGATCGGGTTGCGCTTGATGTCGCCGCGCTTCATCAGCACGTTCACCGCATCGACCAGGGCCACGTAGGCGCCGGTGATGGCCGCGGTGCGGGTGCCGCCGTCGGCCTGCAGCACGTCGCAGTCCAGGGTGATGGTGCGTTCGCCCAGTGCGTTGCGGTCCACGCAGGCGCGCAGGCTGCGACCGATCAGGCGCTGGATCTCCAGCGTGCGGCCGCCCTGCTTGCCGCGTGCGGCTTCGCGGTCGCTGCGGGTGTGGGTGGCGCGCGGCAGCATGCCGTACTCGGCGGTCACCCAGCCTTCGCCCTTGCCACGCAGGAAGCCCGGCACCCGGTTCTCGATGCTGGCCGTGCACAGCACGCGGGTTTCACCGAAGCAGACCAGCACCGAACCTTCGGCGTGGCGGGTGAAACCGCGCTGGATGACGACCGGGCGCAGCTGATCGGGCTGACGGCCACTGGGGCGGAAATCGGACATGGGGCAGGTTCCGTAGGGAAAGGGAGTACGCCACCATCCCCGCGGCCTTCACGGGGCGGGGGAAAGGGGCTCAAAAGAGACCGCTAGGGTACCATTCCCCCTTTGCAAGCACCGGATACATCCATGATTCGAAGCATGACGGCCTATGCCGGCGGCGAGCGCTCCACCCCGTGGGGAACGCTGGGCTGCGAGCTGCGCTCGGTCAACCACCGCTTCCTGGAAGTGGGCACGCGCCTGCCCGAGGAACTGCGCGCATTGGAACCGCAGCTGCGCGAACGCATTTCCGCGCGCCTGAGCCGTGGCAAGCTGGATCTGGTGATGCGCCTGCGCGCGCCGGACTCGGCCGCCAGCCTGCAGGTCAACGAGGTGCTGCTGGGCCAGCTGGGCCAGCTGGCGCACCGGCTGACCTCCGATTTCCCCAACCTGCAGGTCAGCTTCACCGACCTGCTGCAGCTGCCGGGCGTCACCCAGGGTGAGGCCACCGATGCGGCAGCCCTGCAGATTGAAGCGCTGGCGCTGCTGGACCAGGTGCTGGAGGGCTTCATCGCCGCCCGCGAGCGTGAAGGCAATACGCTGGCCACCGCCATCGCCGAGCGCGTGGATGCCATCGAGCGCATCGCCGCGGAGGTCCGTACGCTGATTCCCGCCATTCGCGACGGTCAGCGCACCAAGCTCGCCGCTCGCCTGGCCGACCTGCCGCATCCGGTTGATCCGGGCCGCGCCGAGCAGGAACTGGTGATGTGGCTGCAGAAGCTGGACGTGGACGAGGAGCTGGATCGCCTGTCCAGCCATATCGTCGAGATCCGCCGCGTGCTCAAGCAGCGTGAACCGGTCGGCCGCCGCCTGGACTTCCTGCTGCAGGAGTTCAACCGCGAGGCCAACACGCTTGGCTCCAAGTCGGTGGACAGCCGCACGTCCAACGCCGCCGTCGAGCTGAAGGTGCTGATCGACCAGATCCGCGAGCAGGTGCAGAACATCGAATGAGCATTTCCACGCCCCCGGCCGCGATCGCACGCGGCACGCTGTACATCGTTGCCGCCCCCTCCGGCGCCGGCAAGAGCAGCATCGTCAACGCCACCCTGGCGCGCGACCCGCAGATTGCCCTGTCGATCTCCTTCACCTCGCGCGCCATGCGCCCGGGTGAAGTGAACGGCCAGCACTACCACTTCGTCAGCGCCGAGAAGTTCGAGGAAATGATCGCCGCCGGCGACTTCTTCGAACACGCCTGGGTGCATGGTGACTGGAAGGGCACCGCCCGGCAGTCGGTGGAGCCGCAGCTGGCCGCCGGCCAGGACGTGCTGCTGGAAATCGACTGGCAGGGCGCGCAGCAGGTGCGCCAGCTGGTGCCGGGCACGGTGACGGTGTTCATCCTGCCGCCGTCCAAGCAGGCCCTGCAGGACCGCATGCGCAAGCGTGGCCAGGACAGCGAGGCGGTCATCGCCCAGCGCCTGGGCGCCGCCCGCGATGAAATGCTGCACTTCAACGAGTTCGACTACGTCATCGTCAATGAAGTGTTCGACACCGCCGTGGACGAACTGTGTGCGATCTTCACCGCCAGCCGCCTGCGCCGGGACGCCCAGAAGGTCCGCCATGCCGGCCTGATCCAGGCCCTGCTGACCCCGGATGCGGGTTCAACTGATTGATTCCTAAAGGGTCCGGTGGGGGTTGGCTTGATTTTGTCCAGCCCCTGCCAGTACACTCCGTCCCCTTTCCCTCATTCGACTGAGCGGCCGACCGGTCGCCGGGAGCCCGTATGGCCCGCATTACCGTAGAAGATTGCCTGGAAGTCGTTAACAACCGTTTCGAGCTGGTGATGATGGCCTCCAAGCGCGCCCGTCAGCTCGCCAATGGCGTGCAGGCCACGCTGGACAACAGCGAGACCGAGGACAAGCCGACCGTGCTGGCGCTGCGCGAAATCGCTGCCCGCAAGATCGACAACGCGCTGATCGACGAAGTCGAGAAGGCCGAGCGTGAGCGCGCCGAGCGCGAAGCGCTGGAGTGGGCCGCCGCCGAAGTGGTCGCCGACGAAGACATGTCCAAGAACGACGATTGATCGCATCGATCAACGTCATTGCTGGATACGCCGAACAGCCCGCCCCGTGCGGGCTGTTTCGCATTCAGGGTTTGCCGTAAACGTCGCGCTGGCATAGGCTTTGGCCATGAACCCAGGCCCCACTGCCAAGGTCGCCGCAGTCCCCGCTGCCGCCRTACCCGATTACGTCCTCCAGCTCGAACGCGCCGCCCACTACCTGCCGCCCGAGCAGCTGCCGCTGCTGCGCCGTGCGTGGGAAGTCGGTGCCTCCGCGCACGCTGGGCAGACGCGCAAGTCGGGTGAGCCCTACATCACCCATCCGGTGGCCGTGGCCCAGGTGCTGGCCGAGCTCGGCCTGGACGTGGAAGCGCTGATCGCCGCGATCCTG
Organism: Stenotrophomonas sp. 05L414_2; assembly: GCF_056397905.1. NCBI lineage: Bacteria > Pseudomonadati > Pseudomonadota > Gammaproteobacteria > Lysobacterales > Lysobacteraceae > Stenotrophomonas > Stenotrophomonas sp. 05L414_2. The sequence goes on along the minus strand of NZ_JBFTOJ010000100.1, from coordinate 4,787 downwards.
CACGACACCATCGAAGACACCCCGCTGACCCGCGAGGCCCTGTCGGCCGAGTTCGGCGAAGCCGTGGCCGAACTGGTGGACGGCGTCACCAAGCTGGACAAGCTGAAGTTCCGCGACCGCCAGGAAGCGGCCGCCGAAAGCTTCCGCAAGATGCTGCTGGCGATGTCGCGCGACCTGCGCGTGATCATGATCAAGCTGGCCGACCGCCTGCACAACATGCGCACGCTGGGCGCGCAGAGCCGCGAAGCGCGTGGCCGCATCGCCCGCGAGACGTTGGAGATCTACGCCCCGATCGCGCAGCGGCTGGGCATGAGCCTGGTCAAGAGCGAACTGCAGAACCTTGGCTTCAAGGCGCTGTACCCGTGGCGCCACGCGATCCTGGAAAAGCACATCCGCAGCCAGCCGGTCGTGCGCCGCGAGGCGCTGGCGCAGGTGGAAGTGCAGCTGTCGCAGCGCTTGGCCAAGGAAGGCATCGAGCACCGCCTGGTCAGCCGCATCAAGACCCCGTGGAGCATCTACAACAAGATGCGCGACGAGAACAAATCCTTCGACCAGGTGATGGATGTGTTCGGCTTCCGCCTGGTGGTACGCGGCGTACCGCAGTGCTACCACTCGCTGGGCGCGGTGCATGCCGCGTTCAAGCCGCTCGATGGGCGCTTCCGCGATTTCATCGCCATTCCCAAGGCCAACGGCTACCAGTCGCTGCACACGGTGCTGTTCGGCCCGTATGGTTCGCCGATCGAGGTGCAGATCCGCACCGAGGAAATGGACCTGATCGCCGAGCGCGGCGTGGCTGCGCACTGGACCTACAAGTTCGGCGGTGATTCGCCCAACAGCGCGCAGAGCCGCGCCCACGCCTGGATCGTCGAACTGATCGATTCGCAGCGGGCCGCCGGTTCGTCGCTGGAGTTCCTCGACAACGTCAAGGTCGACCTGTTCCCGGACGAGGTCTACCTGTTCACCCCCAAGGGCAAGATCCTGGCCCTGCCGCGCAATTCCACCGCGCTCGACTTCGCCTACGCCGTGCATACCGACGTCGGCAACATGGCCGTGGCCTCGCGCGTGGACAAGAAACTGGTGCCACTGCGTACCAAGCTGGTGTCCGGGCAGTCGGTGGAGATCATCACCGCGCGCTCGGCCACGCCCAAGCCGCAGTGGCTCGAATTCGTGGTGACCAGCAAGGCGCGCACCGCCATCCGCCACCAGCTCAAGCAGCTGGAGCACGAAGACGCCGTGCAGTTGGGCCACCGCATGCTCGACCGCGCGCTGGAGGCGATGGACAGCTCGCTGGAGCGCCTGCCCAAGGGCCGCCTGGATGCCTTCCTGGCCGAACACCGGTTCCCGCGCCTGGAGGCCCTGCTGGCGGAAGTCGCGCTGGGCAACTGGATGCCGACCCAGGCTGCGCAGGCACTGATGGCCTACGCCGAACTGCGCGGCGGCGCGCATTCGCGCCACAGCTCGCAGGAAAAGATCCTGATCAACGGCAGCGAGCGTGGCGTGGTCACCTTCGCCGGCTGCTGCCAGCCCATTCCGGGCGACGACATCATGGGCTACCACACCGCCGGCAAGGGCATCGTGGTGCACCGCATGGATTGCCCGAACCTGGCCGAACTGCGCAAGTCGCCCGAGCGTTGGGTGCTGATCGGCTGGGATACCACCGTATCCGGCGACTACGACACCTCGCTGGTGGTGGAAGTGGAGAACGGCACCGGCGTGCTCGCACAGCTGGCCGCTGCGATCGCGCAGAGCCACTCCAACATCGAGCGCGTGGATTACCTGGACCGCGATTTCAACGCCGCAGTGCTGGCGTTCAACATCCAGGTGCGCGACCGCAACCATCTGGCCGAAGTGATGCGTCGCCTGCGCCGCCTGTCGGTCGTGCAGGCCGTTCGCCGGCAGTAGATCCTGCGCGTACTCTGGTAGCGCCGGGCCATGCTCGGCGAGCGCGCGGCGCGGCATGAATCAAATGCCGCCGGGCATGGCCCGGCGCTACCGGATCCGCGCTGTTTCCCAACGGGAAGAGGATCCGACCCCAGCCGACATTGCCCCCACCCGGTACAATCACCGCTCTGTTTTCCCCCAACGCACCGGAGCGACCCATGTCCCGCCAGATCATCAACACCGAAAAGGCCCCGGCCGCCATCGGCCCGTACTCGCAGGCCGTGCGCGCCGGCAACACCGTGTATTTCTCCGGCCAGATTCCGCTCGACCCGGCCACCGGCGACATCGTCGGCGTCGGTGACGTCGAAGCGCAGGCCCGTCGTGCCTTCGACAACCTCAAGGCCGTGGCCGAAGCCGCCGGCGGTTCGCTGGACAAGGTCGTGCGCCTGGGCCTGTACCTGACCGACCTGGCCGAATTCGCCAAGGTCAACGCGGTGATGCAGGACTACTTCCAGGCCCCGTTCCCGGCCCGTTCCACCATCGAAGTCTCCGGCCTGCCGAAGGGCGCCAACTTCGAGGTCGACGCGGTGATGGTCATCGACTGACCGCCACGTGGCACGCAAGGCGGCGGTCACCCCGGCACTGGCACCGTCCGGTGAAGCATCGCTTGCGGTGCTCGCCGGCGTCGGGCCGGCCGTGGCCGCCAAGCTGCAGGCGCGTGGCCTGGCCACCCTGCAGGATCTCTGGCTGCACCTGCCGCTGCGCTATGAAGACCGTACCCGGCTGACCCGCATCGAAGACCTGCGCAACGGCATTCCGGCGCAGGTGGAAGTGCGGGTGGTGGCCGTCGAGCGCGGCATGCGCTACCGGCCGATGCTGAAAGTGGCAGTGGAGGATGAAGGGCAGGGCACCCTGGTGCTGCGCTTCTTCCATTTCCGCCAGCAGCAGGTCGGCCAGTTCGCGGTCGGCAACCGCCTGCGCTGCTTTGGTACGCCCAAACCGGGGCACCTCGGGTTGGAGATTGTCCATCCCAGTTACCAGGTGCTGGGCCGCAACGACGATCCCGATCTCGGCGACCGCCTCGACCCGGTGTATCCCACCGTCGAAGGCGTCGGCCCGATGACGATGCGCAAGCTGATCGGCCAGGCGCTTGATCGCCTGCCGGAAGAAAGCACGCTGGAACTGCTGCCGACCGGCTGGCTCGAGGGCCTCGGCCTGCCATCGCTGCGCAGTGCGCTGCTGACCGTGCATCAGCCACCACCGGATGCAGACCTGGCCGCACTTGCCGCCGGTACCCATCCAGCGCAGCGCCGGCTGGCAATGGAAGAACTGCTGGCGCACCACCTCAGCCTGCGTCGCCAGCGCATTGCGCTGCAGGCGCATCACGCGCCGCCGCTGGCCGGTCCCGGCAAGCTGGCCAAGGCGTTGTTGAAGCAGCTGCCGTTCGCGTTGACCGGCGCGCAGGCACGCGTGTTCAAGCAGATCCGCGAAGACCTTGCGCGCCCCAGCCCGATGCTGCGGCTGGTGCAGGGCGATGTCGGCTCGGGCAAGACCGTGGTGGCGGCATTGGCAGCGATGCTGGCGGTGGAGCAGGGCAAGCAGGTCGCACTGGCCGCCCCCACCGAACTGCTGGCCGAACAGCATCTCAACAACCTGCGCGGCTGGCTGGAGCCGTTGGGCGTGCGCATCGCCTGGCTGGCCGGCAAGGTCACCGGCAAGGCGCGCGCGAAGGTGATGGAACAGGTTGCCAACGGCGAAGCGCAGGTGGTGGTGGGTACCCACGCACTGATGCAGGAGGCGGTGGTATTCCACGATCTGGCGCTGGCCATCGTCGATGAGCAGCACCGCTTCGGCGTTCACCAGCGCCTGGCGCTGCGCGACAAGGGCAAGGGCGGCAACAACGTGCCGCACCAGCTGGTGATGACCGCCACGCCGATTCCGCGCACGCTGGCGATGTCCGAATACGCCGACCTGGATGTATCGGCCATCGACGAACTGCCGCCGGGCCGCACGCCGGTGCAGACCGTGGCACTGAACAACGATCGCCGCCCCGAGCTGATCGAGCGCATCGCCCTGGCCCGCCGCGAAGGGCGGCAGGTGTACTGGGTGTGCACGCTCATCGAAGAAAGCGAAGAACTGGATGCCACCCCGGCACAGGCCACCTACGAATCGCTGCAGGCGCTGCTGCCGGGCGTGCGCGTGGGGCTGGTGCATGGCCGGCTGAAAGCGGCCGAGAAGCTGGCGACGATGGTCGCGTTCAAGGCCGGCGACATCGACCTGCTGGTGGCCACCACCGTGATCGAAGTCGGCGTGGACGTGCCCAACGCCTCGCTGATGGTGATCGAGAACGCCGAGCGCTTGGGCCTGGCCCAGCTGCACCAGCTGCGTGGCCGCGTCGGCCGTGGTTCGGCGGTGTCGCGCTGCGTGCTGCTGTACCAGGCACCGCTTTCGCAGATGGCACGCGAACGCCTGCAGACCATGCGCGAAACCAACGACGGTTTCGTCATTGCCGAGAAGGATCTGGAGCTGCGCGGGCCCGGCGAACTGCTGGGCACCCGGCAGACGGGCCTGGCCGGTTTCCGCATTGCCGATCTGGCCCGCGATGCCGGCCTGCTGCCGGGCGTGCATGCGCTGGCCGAACGCCTGCTGGCGCAGCAACCGGCGCTTGCAGATCGCGTGGTGCAGCGCTGGATCGGTACGGCCGTGCGCTACGCCTCGGCGTAAGGATCGGGCAGCCGGCCGGGGTCAGAGCCCTTGTCCTGCGACCAACGGATCCGACCCCTGCATTTCCTACGCTGCCGGCAACTGCGTGCCCATGTATTCGGCCAAACCCCGGCATGCCAGCAGCAACCCGAAGGGATAACGGGACGCGGTCATGTCGGCGGTCCTTGTGCGCAAGGCAGGAG
>NZ_JBFTOJ010000099.1:0-15324 GCF_056397905.1 Stenotrophomonas sp. 05L414_2 | reverse complement strand
GTAATGGCCTGGGGTCGCAGATGCTTGCCGCTGCCGAAGAGGAAGCACGCCGGCGCGGCTGCCGTTCCGCCGTGCTCTACACCATCAGCTTCCAGGCGCCGGACTTCTATGTGAAGCATGGCTGGACCGTATTCGGCCAGGTCCCGTGCGATCCGCCGGGGACCAGTCGCGTGTTCCTCAGCAAGGATCTCCGCGCGGCGTGAATGGCAGGCGTCGGCCGGTCGCCACGCCAATCCGCAACATGTTGTAGAGCGTCCGTCATAGCGGATTGCTAACGTCGTGGGCACGAATTTGCGACACACTGGCTACGACCATTCCAGCCAGAACAGATACGGAGACGGCCGGTGACCGAAGCAATGCAACAGCGCAGCCTGCGTCAGCTGGTTGGCCCGGTAGGGGCCGATTACCAGCGGCGGGCACTGCCGCCCGGCTGGGTCTGGGCGGTGCTGGCGGTGTTGTTGGCTGCAACCTGGGTAACCGAGTTGCCGGCCACGGCTGCAGCCGCGCTGATCGCCAGTGCGGTGGTGGTGCATTGGCCTCGGCGTGGCCGCTTCCATTGGCTGGGCTGGCGGCTGCCGGCCCTGGCGGTACTGGCCGCACTCCTGTGGGGTCCGGATGTGCTGTCACAGTGGTTCGAGCATGGCCTGGCCCTGACCCTCATGTCGCTGGCCAGCCTGAGCATTGGCGTGCACGTGTGGCAGTCGCGGCAACTGGCGCGGCAGCTGCAGGCCTCCGCCGACGCGCTGGACGACGCCCAGTTGCTGGCCCTGCTGCCCGTCGATGCGGCGCGGCTGGCACAGCAGTGGCGTGCCGGTGATGATCGCCATGCTCCTGAGCTGTCGGTGGTGATGCACCTGGCAGTGATGCACGCGGCGCTGTCACCGCGTCTGCGCGGGCAGGGCATGCTGGCGGGTTGAGTCGTTGCCCGAAACGGTGGGCGACGCCCCGCGCTTGGGCAGTCTGGCGCAGTCCTTCGAAAGCCGACGGAGGGGCCGTGGGCTAAAGGCCTGGCAGCACCTTGCGCAGATAGATCCGCTCGTGGCCCGGCGGGCAATCGGGGAGCCGCCCGAACACTTCATAGCCCTGTCGCAGGTAGAAGTGTTCGGCCTGCCAGTCGAAGGTGTCGAGCATCACCCCGCACGCACCAGCGTCACGGGCCTGGGTCTCGGCATCCGCCAACAGGCGCTGGCCGATGCCACGCCCGCGAAGTTCCGGGTCGACCCACAGGACATGCACCTGCAGCCAGCCTGCGCAGACATCGGCAAGCAGTCCGCCCCGCAGTTCACCTTGTTCATCGCGCCAGGCCAGCCGGACCGGCACGTCTTCGAAGTCGAAACCGCTGCTGGCGCGGTTGAACGCAGACAACCGCGCGCACAGCTCGCGCGCGTCTTCAGCATTGGCCGCCGCAGGAGCGTCGGCGCGCTCCATCAGGCGTCGCGGTTGCCGCGACGCATTACCCGCTGCTTCTCGATCGCCCAGTCACGATCCTTGGCGGCATCGCGCTTGTCGTGGGTCTGCTTGCCCTTGGCCAGCGCCACTTCCAGCTTGATCTTGTTCTTGCTCCAGTACATGGCGGTGGGCACGATCGTGTAGCCATCACGCTCGACCTTGCCAACCAGCTTGTCGATCTCGCTCCGGTGCAGCAGCAGCTTGCGCTCGCGCCGGTCGTTGGCCACCACGTGGGTGGAGGCCTGGATCAGCGGGGTGATCTGCGCGCCGATCAGGAAGATCTCGCCGTCCTTCACATAGGCGTAGGCGTCGACGATGTTGCCGCGGCCAGCGCGGATCGACTTCACTTCCCAGCCCTGCAGGGCCAGGCCGGCTTCGAAGCGGTCTTCGATGTGGTACTCGTGACGGGCACGCTTGTTCAACGCGATGGTCTTGTTGGCCGTCGCGCTCTTTGCTTTATCCTTGCCGGTGTTCTTGCTCATTTCCGTATTGTCTCCGATTCGGGCCCGCCCGGTCGATTGCCGAAGCGTCCTGTATTCATGCCTACTATCCGCCGCAGTGCCCTGGTCGAACATTCGGCCGCGCGCATGTTCGATCTGGTCAACGACGTCCAGGCCTATCCGCGCCGCTTCCGCTGGTGCTCCGACGCCCGCATCCTCGAGCAGGGCGAAGACCGGCTGGTCGCTCGCCTGGACCTGGGCTTGGGTTCGTTCAGCACCTGGTTCCAGACCGAAAACACCCTGCAACGCCCGCACAGCATCGACATGCAGCTGCGCGAGGGGCCGTTCAAGCAACTGCACGGCCGCTGGGAATTCCACGCCCTGGCGGAAGATGCCTGCAAGGTCACCCTCACCCTGGACTTCGAGCCGAGTTCACGCCTGCTGGGTCCGGCGCTGGCCATCGGCTTCCAGGGATTGGCCGATCGCATGGTCAACGATTTCGTCCGCGTCGCCGACGAGGGCTGAACGATGATCGAGGTCGAGGTCGTGCTGGCCTGGCCACACCAGGTGCTGTCGCGCCGGCTGCAGCTGGAGGAGGGGGCGACCGTGGCTGATGCCGTGGCAGCGGCCCGGCTCGAAGGCAGTGCCGACTGTCCTGCCGCCGCCGTGCATGGCGTACTGGCGCAGCCGCATCAGGTGCTGCTGGATGGTGATCGTGTGGAGCTGCTGCGTGGCCTGCAGGCCGACCCGAAGGACAACCGCCGGCGACGCGCGCGCGGCGGTTGATCTCCAAGGCCCGTCCGGAGGACGGGCAGGGTGGCTCAGCGGCCGCCCTTCTTCTTCTTGTCCTTCGGCAGATTGCGGCCGAACTGGCGCACGGTCTGCTGGGCAAGGGCCTTGTCGTTGGCCGGGAAGTAATCGCCTTCCCAGCGGGTGACCACATCATTTTCGAAGTACACGACGAAATTCTTCACGTCGGTACGGCCCAGGCGGTTCACGCGCTCGGTCGAGGTGTAGTCCCAACGCTGGGCGTGGAACGGATCCGGCACCGACGGGGTGCCCAGCAGGGCAGTGACCTGCTGCTTGCTCTGCCCGACCTGCAGTTTGGCAACGGCATCTTCCCGGATCAGGTTGCCCTGGTAGATGGGTTGCTTGTAGATGATGCCGCACCCGGTGGTGGACAAGGCGACGGCGGCGACCAACAGGAGATTGCGCATCGGGACTGGCGGTTGGGGAAATCAATCCGATGATACACTCCCGGCGTGCCACCGCGACCCAATCCGAGGCAGCTGGCGCTAAATCGCCAATGAACGGAGACCTATGGAAACCCACGACCTGCGTAAAGTCGGCCTGAAGGTGACCCATCCGCGGATGCGGATCCTGGCGCTGCTCGAGCAGCGCAATGCCCAGCACCACATGACCGCCGAAGACATCTACCGCCAGCTGCTGGAGCATGGCGACGAGATCGGCCTGGCCACGGTGTACCGGGTGCTGACCCAGTTCGAGGCCGCCGGCCTCGTGCTCAAGCACAATTTCGAAGGCGGCCAGGCCGTCTACGAACTCGACCGCGGCGGCCACCACGACCACATGGTCGATGTGGACAGCGGCAAGATCATCGAGTTCGAAAGCACTGAGATCGAAGACCTGCAGCGCAAGATCGCTGCCGATCATGGCTACGAGCTGGAGGAACACTCGCTGGTGCTGTACGTGCGCAAGAAGCGCAAGTAAGCCGCGCAGCCAGTTGATTGCGACGAAACCCCGGGCATGCCCGGGGTTTTTGTTTGTCTGGCCTCAGCGTCGCGGTAGATCCACGCCATGCGTGGATGGCCCCATCAGGACGTCCAGATCCACCGCCTCGGCCATCGCCCGGTTCCCTGCATCGCCCGGGTGCAGGTGGTCGCCGGAGTCGTAGGCAGCCGCCATCCGTGAGGGATCGGCCGGATCGCGAAGGGCCGCGTCGAGGTCGATCACCGCGTCGAACGGGCTGTCCGTGCGCAGCCAGGCGTTGAGCCGCTGGCGCAGGGCGTCCTTGTCCGCGGCGTAGTAGTCGTCCAACGGGGTGCCGGGCAGGGCGCCGGCAAACGGGGTCAGGGTCGCGCCGAGGATGCGCAGGCCGCGGGCATGGGCGCGCTGGGCCAGGTCGCGGTAGCCGGCCTGCAGCTCGGCCAGGCTGGGCCGGGCCTGCGCGCGGGCAAAGGCCGTGCCCGGCCAGCTGATGTCGTTGATGCCGATCAGCACGATCACACTGGCGACACCGGGCTGGTCGAGCACGTCACGCTGGAAACGCTTGCGGGCCGATTCGCCCATGCCATCGTGCAGCAGGCGACCGCCGGATATGCCGGCATTGACCACCGCTACACCTTCTGGTGCCAGCCGCGCGGCGAGGTGATCGGTCCAGCGCTGGTCCTGGTCGAGGCTGGCGGTGGCGCCATCGGTGATTGAATCGCCGATCACCACCACGCTGCGCGCGATGGCCGGGGCCTCGATTTCGATAGCCGACAGGAGCAGGCGGGCCGTGGTGCTGCTGGCGTCCCGCAGCGCGGGCCGTTGATGCTGGTCGCCCGGCGCAATCCAACTGGTCTGCCGCCCTTCCCAATGGAAGGTCTGCAGCGGCGTGCGGTCGGGCAGGTAAACGCTGACCTGCACCGCCTGCCGATCAGCGGTGGGAAGGGGGAGCGGATCGCTCAGGCGGTCCTGCCCGGGCGCAATCACGACCCCGGGCTGGCCGTCGAAGCGCAGCGGCTGCGGCGTGTCCCCGGTATGGGCGGCGATGCTGGCAGCGCCGATCCGCAAAGGTTGGGTGCCGTAGGCATTGCTCAGGCGGATCCGCAGGCGGGACCCGCCCAGACTGATGCGAGCGCTCTGGCGAAAGGTCTGGTCCTGCAGTTGGCCGGGAATGAGGGTAGGAAACAGGAAATCGCTGCCCCACACCGGCTGCGGGCTGGCTTGCCAGCTGGCCACCCAGTGCGGGGCAGGTGACGCGGCGGCGGCGCCGGACAGGACAAGCAGGGCGGTGGCGGTCAGTTGGCTCAGGCGATTCATCGGGATGACCCGGTGGGAGGGACGACCATGGTGCGTCCAGGGTCATCTGTGACCTAGACTGCGCATGGACAATCATCTGTGAATCGAATTCATTGGCATGGCACGCACCGACATCAACCGATCCGGCGAACTGGAAGTGTTCGTACGGGTGATCGAAACCGGCGGCTTTTCCGCCRCCGCCCGCAGCCTGGAGATGACACCGTCGGCGGTCAGCAAGCTGGTTGCGCGGCTGGAACAACGGCTGGGCACGCGTCTGCTGCAGCGCTCCACCCGCCAGTTGCAGCTGACCCCGGAGGGCTGCGCGTTCTATGAGCGCGGCCTGCGGGTGCTGGCCGATCTGGAAGAGGCCGAACGCTGTGCCAGCGCCCACGCCGAGCCGCGCGGGCGGCTGCGGGTCAATGCCAACGTGCCGTTCGGCCAGCATTTCCTGCTGCCGCTGCTGCCGGAATTCCTGCAGCGCCATCCGCAGGTCGGTGTGGACCTGACCCTGACCGACGAGGTGATCGATCTGCTGGAGCAGCGCACGGACGTGGCGGTGCGGGCCGGTCCGTTGAAGAGTTCCAGCCTGGTCGCGCGCCGGCTGGGTGCAACGCGGATGATGATCGTGGCGGCACCGGCCTATGCGGCACGACACGGACTGCCGGCCAATGCCGATGCGCTGCTGGCGCACAACCGGTTGGATATCGGCCATGCACGGTCGGTGCAGGGCTGGCCGCTGCTTCAGGATGGCCAGCAGCAGCGGGTGCTTCCGAGCGGGAATGCGCGCGCCAGCAATGGCGACGCGCTGCGTCAGCTGGTGCTGGGTGGGCTGGGCCTGGCCCGGCTGGCGGCGTTCCAGGTGCAGGCCGATATTGCGGCAGGCCGGTTGCTGCCGGTGCTGGAGGACGCCAACCCGGGCGACCTGGAAGAGGTGCACGCGGTGTTCCTGGGCCAGGGGGGCTACCTGCCGCTGCGGGTGCGCGCGTTCCTTGATTTCCTGGTGGAGAACGTCGATCTGACGCAGCCGCGGGGGTAGTGCCGGCCGCTGGCCGGCAGCGTCATGACCTTCGTCCGCGTGCGTCGGGTTGCCGGCCAGCGGCCGGCACTACCAGGTCCTCGTCCACGTGCGTTGGGTTGCCGGCCAGCGGCCGGCACTACCAGGCGTCAGGCCTGCAGTAGATCCACGCCATGCGTGGATGAATGCCCCCGATTCACGCGCGCCAACAGGCGTGCAGGGACCTACACCTGCAGCAGCTTGCGCGCGGCGGCGCGGGCTTCCTTGCTCACTTCCACTCCACCCAGCATGCGCGCCAGCTCTTCCTCGCGGGCCTTTGCGTCGAGCTTCTCCACTGCGCTCTGGGTCATGCCTTCCACCGGTGCCTTGCTGACCCGGTAATGGGCGTGGCCCTTGGAGGCGACCTGCGGCAGATGGGTAACGCACAGCACCTGGCGCTTTTCGCCGAGGGCGCGCAGCTTCTGGCCGACGATATCGGCCACCGCGCCACCGATGCCGGAGTCGACTTCGTCGAACACCATGGTCGGCACTGCATCCAGGTCGAGCGCGGCCACTTCGATGGCCAGCGAAATACGTGACAGCTCGCCACCGGAAGCGACCTTGCGCAGCGCACGCGGTGGCTGGCCGGCATTGGCAGCCACCAGGAACTCGACGCGCTCGGCGCCCTGCGGGTCCGGCTTGCCGTTGTCCTGCGGCTCCAGCTCGATCAGGAACTGGCCGCCGCCCATGCCCAGCTCGGCAATGATGCCGGTGGTGGTGGCCGACAGCTCGGCAGCAGCGGTGCGACGGCTGGTGGTCAGTGCTGCAGCCTCGACACGCCAGGCCGCTGCGGCCTTCTCAATTTCGCCGGCCAGACGCTGCAGGCGCTCGTCGGCGCCGCGCAGCTGTTCCACTTCGGCGTGCATGCGCTCACGCTGCGCACCCAGCTCATCCATCGGCACGCGGTGCTTGCGGGCCAGGTCGTGCAGGCGGCCGAGGCGGCGCTCGTTCTCCTCGAACTGGTCCGGATCGGCGTCCAGGTCGTCATGCACCCGGTCGAGCAGGGCCAGCGCCTCGTGCAGCTGGATGGAGGCGCTGTCGATCAGGGCATCGACGTCGCCCAGGCGCGGGTCATGTTCGGCCACCCTGGCCAGTTCATGCCGCACCTGCTGCAGCAGGTCCAGCGCCGAGTGGCCTTCGTCGCCGTTGAGCTGGTCCGAAGCTGCCTGGCAGGCGGCCAACAGGGCGCTGGCATGCGCCTGACGGCGATGGCTGGCGCCGAGCGCGGTGATCGACTCCGGCTCCAGATCCTCACGGTCCAGTTCACGCAGCTGATGTTCGAGGAAGCCGATGCGGTCACTCACGTCGCCCTGTTGCGACAATGCGAGGGATTCATCGACCAGCGCCTGCCAGGTGGCGGCAGCGCGGCGCACCTGGCGGCGTTCGCTTTCGTTGCGGGCATAGGCGTCCAGCAGGGCCAGCTGCGACGGGCGCGTCAGCAGGGCCTGCTGCTCATGCTGGCCATGGATTTCCACCAGCAGGCCGGCGAGGTCGGCCAGCTGCGCCAGGGTGACCGGGCGGCCGTTGATCCACGAGCGCGAGCCGCCGTCGGCGCGGATCACGCGGCGCAGCTGGCATTGGTCTTCATCGTCCAGCTCATTGCTGGCCAGCCACTGGCGGGCGGCCTGCAGCTGGTCCAGCGCGAATTCGGCCGACAGTTCGGCCCGGGCCGCGCCATGGCGGACCACGCCGCTGTCGGCGCGCAGGCCGGACAGGAAGCCCAGGGCGTCGACCATCAGCGATTTGCCCGCGCCGGTCTCGCCTGAAACCACGGTCATGCCCGGCCCGAACTCCAGTTCGGTGGCGCGGACGACGGCGAAATCCTTGATTGAAAGATGTCTGAGCATGGGTAAGGGGGTGTCTGCAGCCGCGCAACGCTAGCACGCGCGGCGGGGTCGTCCAATGACTTGCCAAGGGGATGCGTCGCCATTATCTAATGTCCCTGTCTCACAGGTTGATTTCATGCACGGTTCTCCCGACCAACTTGCCCCGCGCGCGCGGCACCTGCTGCGCACGCTGATCGCGCGCTACATCCAGGATGGCGAGCCCGTGGGTTCGCAGACGCTGGCGCGCGTGGCCGGCCTGGAGGTCAGTCCGGCCACCATCCGCAACATCCTCGGTGACCTGGAAGACCTGGGCCTGCTGGCCTCGCCGCATACGTCGGCGGGCCGGATTCCGACCGCGCATGGCTACCGGGTGTTCGTCGACAGCCTGTTGCAGATGCAGCCGCCGGGCGAAGGGGAGCTGGCCCGACTGCGTCAGGAGCTGGCCGGAGGCGGCAGTACCCAGGCGCTGCTCGGCAGTGCGTCGGAGCTGCTGTCGGCGATGAGCCACTTCGTTGGCGTGGTCAGCGCGCCGCGCCGCGAGCAGTTCGCCTTCCGCCAGATCGATTTCGTGGCGCTGGACGGGCGCCGGGTGCTGGCGATCCTGGTGTTTGCCGACAATGAAGTGCAGAACCGGGTGATCGAGACCCGCCAGGACTTCGCGCCGGGGCAGCTGGAGCAGGTGGCCAATTACCTCAATGCCCACTTTGCCGGGCTGCCCCTGGCCGAGATCCGTACCCGCCTGCTGCTGGAGCTGCGCGACGCCCGTTCCGAGCTGGAACAGGTGCTGGCGCACAGCGTCGAGCTGGCCGAGCAGGCCTTGCAGCCGCCGGCCGACGACATGCTGGTGGCCGGCCAGACGCGTCTGATGGGGGTGCAGGACCTGTCCGACCTGGAGCGCCTGCGCGAGCTGTTCGAGCTGTTTTCCAGCAAGCGCGAGATCCTGCAGCTGCTGGAGCGGACCATCCAGGCCCCCGGCGTGCGCATCTTCATCGGCGAGGAAACCGGCGTGGTACCCCTGCAGGGCGTCTCGCTGGTCACCGCGCCGTACACCGCCAACGGCCAGGTACTGGGCGTGCTGGGCGTGATCGGGCCGAAGCGGATGGCCTACGACCGCATGATTCCGCTGGTCCAGGCCACCGCCGATGTGCTCGGCGCGGCCTTTTCGCCGGGCGGGCGAACTCCGGGTGCATCGGACGCTTGAAACGCAGCATCCCGCCCACACTAGGGTGGGTGGAGGCGGAGAGTGACCGCCAGGGACCCAGACATGAATCAAGATCAGCCAGACATCGCCGCCCAGCAGGCCGCCGCCGACGCAGCTGCCGCCGAGGGCGTCAACGAACAGATCGAACAGCTCCGTGCCGAAGTGGAGCAGGTCAAGGCCGAAGCGCTGCGTGAGCGCGCCGACCTCGACAACCAGCGCAAGCGCGTGGCCCGCGACATCGAACAGGCGCGCAAGTTCGCCAACGAGAAGCTGCTGGGCGAACTGCTGCCGGTATTCGACAGCCTCGATGCCGGCCTAAAGGCCGCCGGCGACGATGCCCATCCGCTTCGCGAGGGCCTGGAGCTGACCTACAAGCAGCTGCTGAAGGTCGCTGGTGACAACGGCCTGGTGCTGCTGGACCCGACCGGGCAGCCGTTCAACCCGGAACACCACCAGGCGATCAGCCAGGTCGCTGCCCCCGGCGCCGCCCCGGGCAGCGTGGTGACCGTGTTCCAGAAGGGCTACCTGCTCAACGAGCGCCTGTTGCGGCCGGCGCTGGTGGTGGTTGCCGCCGATTGACCGCGGGCGCCGGGCTTGGCCTGACGCGGGTTTTCCCGCCGCGACCGGGGCATCGGCACGACCGACGCTGAACGTGTTGGGCGAACGGAAACACAGCGTTCGGGGGATGGCTTGAATGTTCCACGAGCCTCCCCCACATCCCATTCATCCACCGGCCGAACGGCCGGACTGACAAAAACAACATCCTTCAAGGAGTCTCCCCCATGGGCAAGATCATTGGTATCGACCTCGGCACCACCAACTCGTGCGTGGCGATCATGGACGGCGGCAAGGCCCGCGTCATCGAAAATTCGGAAGGCGATCGCACCACCCCGTCGATCGTCGCCTACACCAAGGACGGCGAAGTCCTGGTCGGTGCCTCGGCCAAGCGCCAGGCCGTSACCAACCCGAAGAACACCTTCTACGCSGTSAAGCGCCTGATCGGCCGCAAGTTCACCGACGCYGAAGTSCAGAAGGACATCGCGCACGTSCCKTACRGCATCCTGGCCCATGACAATGGTGATGCCTGGGTGGCCACCAGCGATGCCAAGAAGATGGCACCGCAGGAAATCTCGGCCAAGGTGCTGGAGAAGATGAAGAAGACCGCCGAGGACTTCCTCGGTGAGAAGGTCACCGAAGCGGTCATCACCGTGCCGGCCTACTTCAACGACAGCCAGCGCCAGGCAACCAAGGACGCTGGCCGCATCGCSGGCCTGGACGTCAAGCGCATCATCAACGAGCCGACCGCGGCCGCGCTGGCCTATGGCCTGGACAAGGGCGACAACAAGGATCGCAAGATCGTTGTCTACGACCTGGGCGGCGGCACCTTCGACGTCTCGGTGATCGAGATCGCCAATGTCGACGGCGAGAAGCAGTTCGAAGTGCTGGCCACCAACGGCGACACCTTCCTGGGTGGCGAAGACTTCGACAACCGCGTCATCGAGTACCTGGTTGAAGAGTTCAACAAGGACCAGGGCATCGACCTGCGCAAGGATCCGCTGGCCCTGCAGCGCCTGAAGGATGCTGCCGAGCGTGCCAAGATCGAACTGTCCAGCGCCCAGCAGACCGAAGTGAACCTGCCGTACGTCACCGCTGACGCGTCGGGTCCGAAGCACCTGAACATCAAGCTGACCCGCGCCAAGCTGGAATCGCTGGTGGAAGAGCTGATCAGGAAGTCGATCGAGCCGTGCCGCGTTGCGTTGAATGACGCCGGCCTGCGTTCGAGCGACATCAGCGAAGTGATCCTGGTCGGCGGCCAGACCCGCATGCCGAAGGTGCAGCAGGCTGTCACCGAGTTCTTCGGCAAGGARCCGCGCAAGGACGTCAACCCGGACGARGCCGTGGCACTGGGTGCTGCGATCCAGGGCGGCGTGCTGGGCGGCGACGTCAAGGATGTGCTGCTGCTGGACGTGACCCCGCTGTCGCTGGGCATCGAAACCATGGGCGGTGTGTTCACCAAGATCATCGAAAAGAACACCACCATCCCGACCAAGGCCTCGCAGGTGTTCTCCACCGCCGAGGACAACCAGTCGGCCGTGACCGTGCACGTGCTGCAGGGTGAGCGCGAACAGGCCCGCTTCAACAAGTCGCTGGCCAAGTTCGACCTGTCCGGCATCGAGCCGGCCCCGCGCGGCCTGCCGCAGGTGGAAGTGTCCTTCGACATCGACGCCAACGGCATCCTGCACGTGTCGGCCAAGGACAAGAAGACCAACAAGGAACAGAAGGTCGAGATCAAGGCCGGTTCGGGTCTGTCCGAGGAAGAGATCGCACGCATGGTCGCCGACGCGGAAGCCAACCGCGAAGAAGACAAGAAGTTCCAGGAGCTGGTGCAGGCCCGCAACCAGGCCGATGCCCTGATCCACGGCACCCGCAGCGCGATCACCGAGCACGGCAGCAAGGTTGGTGGCGAAGTGATCGGCAAGGTGGAAGCGGCCCTGGCCGATCTGGAAACCGCGATGAAGGGTGACGACAAGGCGCAGATCGAAGCCAAGTCGAAGGTGCTGGAAGAAGCTGGCCAGTCGCTGTTCGCTGCGGCTTCGGCCGACCAGGGCGGTGCCGCCCCGGGTGCCGACGCCGGCAATGCGGGCAAGGCGCAGGATGACGTGGTGGACGCCGAGTTCACCGAAGTCAAGGACGACAAGAAGTCCTGATCCGGACCGACACGGGACGCTGGTTGCCAGCGTCCCGTTGTCGTACCAGGGTCCTGACCGCCCTCTGGCGTGTCGGGGYGCCCGACGCAAGAGCGGACCTGGTTCCGCTCTTCCGCTTTGACGAATCCCGACTTTCCGGAATGCGATCCACGATATGAGCAAGCGCGATTACTACGAAGTGCTGGGCGTTGCCCGCACCGCCACCGACGAAGAACTGAAGAAGTCCTACCGCCGTTGCGCGATGAAGTTCCACCCGGACCGCAACCCGGGCGATGCGGCGGCCRAAGCCTCCTTCAAGGAGTGCAAGGAAGCCTACGAAGTCCTGTCCGACGGCAACAAGCGCCGCATGTACGACAGCCATGGCCATGCCGCGTTCGAACACGGCATGGGCGGTGGTGGCGGTGGTCCGGGCGGCCCGGACATGAACGATATTTTCGGCGACATCTTCGGCAACATCTTTGGTGGTGCCGGCGGTGGTGGCCCGCGCCAGGCGCGTCGCGGCGCCGACATCGGTTACGTGATGGAGCTGGACCTGGAAGAAGCGGTGCGTGGCGTCGAGCGCCGCATCGAGATTCCGACCCTGGCCGAATGCGGCGACTGCGATGGCAGCGGCTCGGAAGACGGCAAGGTCGAGACCTGCAACGTCTGCCATGGTCGTGGCCAGGTGCGCATCCAGCGCGGCATCTTCGCCATGCAGCAGGCCTGCCACAACTGTGGTGGCCGTGGCCAGATCATCGCCAAGCCCTGCAAGACCTGCCACGGCAACGGCCGTGTCGAAGAAGACAAGGTGCTGTCGGTGAAGGTGCCGGCGGGCGTGGATACCGGCGACCGCATCCGCCTGGCGGGTGAGGGCGAGGCCGGCCCTGCGGGGACGCCACCGGGCGATCTGTACGTGGAAGTGCGCGTGCGCGAGCACCACATCTTCCAGCGCGACGGTGACGACCTGCACTGCGAAGTGCCGATCCGCATTTCGCAGGCCGCACTGGGCGATACCGTGCGCGTGGCCACCCTCGGTGGCGAAGCGGAAATCCGTATCCCGGCCGAGACCCAGACCGGCAAGCTGTTCCGCCTGCGCGGCAAGGGCGTGCGTTCGGTGCGCAGCCGCAGCGAGGGTGACCTGTACTGCCGCGTGGTAGTGGAGACGCCGGTCAACCTCACCAGCGACCAGCGCAAGCTGCTGGAGCAGTTTGAAGCCACCTTCAACGGCGAGGATGCGCGCAAGCATTCGCCGAAGTCGGCGACCTTCATCGACGGCGTCAAGGGCTTCTGGGATCGGATGACGTCCTGATCCCTTGAGGGAAATGTTGAACGACAGCGCCGGGCCATGCCCGGCGTTTTCGTTTCCGGCGCAGCAGATCCGCGCCATGTGTGGACGCGGTGCAACGGATCAACGGAAAAATGCCGCCGGCGTCTGCCCCAGCTGCCGCTTGAACATGCTGGTGAACGCACTGGGGCTGTCATAGCCCATCGCCAGCGCAACATCGATCACCTTCTCGCCGCGGGCCAGCCGTTCCATCGCGGCCAGCAGGCGCGCCTGCTGCCGCCACTGGCCGAAGGTCATGCCCAGTTCGCTGGCGAAGTGGCGCTGGATGGTTTTCACGTCGATCGCCAACGCCTGCGCCCAGTCCTGCAGGGTCGCCTCGTCGCCGGGATGTTTCTGGATGTGCTGGCAGATCCTGTGCAGGCGCGGGTCGACGGGCTCGGGCAGGTGCAACGGCAGTACGTCCATGCGGCGCAGTTCGTCGAGCATCAGCCGCACCACGCGGCCATCGCGGCTGTCTTCTTCATGCGGCCCGTCGATCAGGATGGCTGCCTGCAGCAGTTCGCGCAGCAGGGGGGCCACCTGCACGGCGAAGGGCTCGGCGGGCAGCTGCGGGGCGAATGACGGTTCGATATACAGGCTGCGCATGTGCACCTCGGCGATGCAGTCCACCGCATGCGCCATGCCCGCCGGCATCCAGATGGCGCGGGTGGAGGGCACCACCCAGCGGCCGACCTCCGAGCGCACCACCATCAGCCCGGACATGGAATAGACCAGCTGGTGCCGCCGGTGCTTGTGCGCCGCGATGTGGGTGCCGGCGCGGTAGTCGCGTGCGCGGCAGGTGACCGGGCGATGCACCGGCACCTCGTTCCACGGCGCGGTTTCGCGGATGGGGCAGAGGGTGTCCTTTTTGCGATAGGCCATGACCAGAACGCGGCAGAAGGGAGCGGATGCCCACCGTAGCATGCACAGCTCGCCCCCATCCTGACCGTGCGCAATGTCGACTCTGGCTTCTCCCGCCGTATCCGCCCGCCCCGTATCGCCCGGAGTGCTGGCGGCAATCTCCAGCTCGCACATGGTCAACGACATGATGCAGTCGCTGATCCTGGCCATCTATCCGGTGATCAAGGGCGGCTTCAATCTCAGCTTCACCCAGATCGGCCTGATCACGCTGACCTACCAGCTCACCGCCTCGATCTTCCAGCCGCTGGTCGGCCTTGCCACCGACCGCCGGCCGGCCCCGTACTCACTGCCGATCGGCATGGCCTCGACCTTGTGCGGCATGCTGCTGCTCGGCTTTGCGCCCAACTACGGGATGGTGCTGCTGGCCGCCGCGCTGGTCGGTATCGGTTCGGCCATCTTCCATCCGGAAGCCTCGCGCATCGCACGCCTCGCCTCCGGCGGCCGTCATGGCCTGGCGCAGTCGGTATTCCAGGTGGGAGGCAACTTCGGCACGGCGCTGGGGCCGCTGATCGCCGCAGCGGTGATCGTGCCCTATGGCCAGCATTCCGCATCGTGGTTTGCCGGTGCAGCGTTGATCGGCATTGCCCTGCTGACCTATGTCGGTCGCTGGTACTCGCTGCATCTGGGCGCGCCCCGGCCAGCAGCGCATGGTGTGACTGCCGCGCGCCATCTGCCGCGCACGATCGCCCGGGTGCTGGCCATCCTGCTGGTGCTGATCTTCAGCAAGTACTTCTACATGGCCAGCATCGGCAGCTACTTCACCTTCTACCTGATGCATCATTTCGGCATTCCGGTGGCGCAGGCGCAGCTGCATCTGTTCGCCTTCCTCGTGGCGTCCGCCGCGGGTGGATTCTTCGGCGGGCCGCTGGGCGATCGTATCGGTCGCAAGCCGATCATCTGGGCCTCGATCCTGGGCGTGGCACCGTTCGCGCTGATGCTGCCGCATGCCGACCTGCTGTGGACGACGGTGCTGGCGGTGCTGATCGGCTTCGTGCTGTCTTCGGCCTTCTCCGCGATCGTGGTCTATGCGCAGGAAATGATGCCGCACCGCATTGGCATGGTGTCCGGGTTGTTCTTTGGCTTTGCCTTCGGCATGGGCGGCCTCGGCGCAGCGGTGCTCGGTCTGCTGGCTGACAAAACCAGCATCGAATTCGTCTACCAGCTGACCGCGTTCCTGCCGTTGCTGGGCATCGTCGCGGCCTGGCTGCCGCCGTCCAGGCCTGCTGCGCACTGAGGGGTGTTCTTCGGCAGGGCTGCGCCCTGCACCTGCAGATGCCAGAGCAACGGCAACGGCAACGGCAAAAGCGTGCATTTCGTGGGATGGCGGGGTGGGTCCGGTTGCGGGGGACGCCGTGAATCCATCCCTGGAGGCTTGGCCGCGGCATCCATGCCGCGGACACC
>NZ_JBFTOJ010000098.1:0-15399 GCF_056397905.1 Stenotrophomonas sp. 05L414_2 | reverse complement strand
CACCCGGCCCAGCAAGCGATCCCGCTTCTGAACCCTCCGCAGAGGGGGCTCAGCCCGTTGGCCGGGAAACCTCAGTAGCCCGCCGCCTGCCCATCCTTGCGGCTCTCCGACGCGCCGTAGTACACGCCGGTTTCCGGATCACGCAGGATCGCCTGGTAACCGCCATACGGACCATCGGCGAACACCACCCGGTGCCCCTTGCGCATCAGCGCCCGCACCGTCTCGTACGGGAACCCGGTTTCCAGATTGACCTCGCCACCATCAGTCATGGCCGTCGCCTGCCCGGTCGGTTCGGTCGATCCCTCATGCTGGATGCGGGGGGCATCACCGGCCTCCTGCAGGTTCATGCCGAAGTCCACCAGGTTCATCACGATCTGTGCGTGCCCCTGCGGCTGCATCGCACCGCCCATCACGCCGAAACTTGCATAAGGCTTGCCGCCCTTGGTGATGAAGGCCGGAATGATGGTCTGGAAGGGACGCTTGCCTGGTGCGTAACCGTTGGGATGGTTCTTCTGCAGCACGAACATCTCGCCGCGATCCTGCAGGATGAAGCCCAGCCCCGGCGGGGCCATGCCGCTGCCCATGCCGCGGTAGTTGGACTGGATCAGTGACACCATCATGCCGTCGGCATCGGCCACGGTCATGTAGATCGTGTCGCCCTCTTCCAGCTGCTTGGGCGTGCCCGGCTGCACTTCCTTCAGCGCCTTGTCCATCGAAATCAGCGCGCGACGCTGCGCTGCGTACTCCTTGGAAATCAGCTTCTGTACCGGCGCGGGCTGGAAGGCCATGTCGGCGTAGAAGCGCGCACGGTCGGCGAAGGCCAGCTTCTTGGCTTCCACGAACAGATGCACGTGCTCGGGTGAGCCGAACGGAATCTTCGAGAAGTCGTAGCCTTCCAGTACGTTGAGGATCTGCAGCGCGGCGATGCCCTGGCTGTTGGGCGGCAGCTCCCACACGTCGTAGCCGCGGTAGTTGCTGCTGACCGGCTCGACCCACTCGCCATGATGGTCGGCCATGTCCTGGTAGCTCAGATAGCCGCCGTTCTTCTTGAAGTAATCGCCGATGGTGTGGGCGATGTCGCCCTTGTAGAAGGCATCACGGCCGCCGTCGGCGATCTTCTGCAGGGTGTCGGCAAGGTTGGGGTTCTTCCACATCTCGCCCTTGCGCGGCGCGTGGCCATCGATCGTGAACTGTTCCTTGAAACCCGGATACTGCGACAGCTTCGGCACCGAGCGATCCCAGTAATAGGCAATCACTTCGGCAACGGGATGACCGTCGCGCGCGTAGCGGATGGCCGGGGCCAGGTTGTCGGCCATCGGCTTGCGGCCGAAGCGCTCGTGCAGCGCGAACCAGCCATCAACCACGCCCGGCACCGATACCGGCAGCGGGCCGGTCGCGGGGATCTCCTTCAGGCCACGGCGCTGGAACTCGGCCAGGGTGAGTGACTTCGGCGAACGGCCCGAGCCGTTGTAGCCGTAGAGCTTCTGCGTCTTCGGGTCCCACACGATGGCGAACAGGTCGCCGCCGACGCCATTGCCAGTCGGCTCCATCAACCCCAGCGCTGCGTTGGCCGCAATGGCGGCATCGACGGCTGAGCCACCGGCCTTCATCACGTCCAGCGCGATCTGGGTAGCCAGCGGCTGCGAGGTGGCGGCCATCGCATGCGGGGCGATCACCTCCGAACGGGTGGCGAAGGTGTGGCCGGTAATGCGGTCGGCGGCCTGGGACAGCATGGGCACGGCAGCCAGCACGGCAGCTGCCAGCAGGGAACGGGCAAGACGTCGGGACACGGTCAGGTTCCGAGGGAAGGGGTGGTGACCGGATCTTCGCCGCTACCGCGACCGGGGGCCATCGGGCATAGGTCATGGGGCGCCTCATGGAGCCACGGGCGCCATTGCCACGAACGCATCGCAATGCGCGCGGAACCTCCCGCGGCACACCGGGCGCTGCACGACCCGGCGAGCGCAGCTGGTATCGCCGGAATCCGCGCAAAAAACCCGTTGAAAAGAGTGAATTCGGGTTCACCGAAACACTTTCAGCAGCAACCATCCTTGTGCCACAAGCGATTGCACTGCATGCAGCGGAAACTGACGGAAATAGTGCTGCGAGGGTTGACACAGCGGAAATGGCTGTGGTTTTCTCGATCACATGTTGCATCACAACACACCACCGCGAACCCACATCGAAGCCGCCAATACCGGCGCCGCCTCGCTGCGTTCGATTCTTGTGCTCGTACTTATTACCCAACCAACAGGTGCGGGACGAGCCAGCGTGTAAGCAACAAACACACCGGAACTCTTCAAAAACCCGCACCCGCCCAGGTGCGGGTTTTTTCATTTCAGGACCTGGTTTCAGACGCAACCACCATGACCACCGCCTCCTCCACAACCTGGACCTGCTGCACCACGAACTCTCGTGGTGGCAGTACCTGTGCGATGCGCGGCGCTGCCCTCCCCGCTTTTCCCTGACCGGCCGGTACGTCGCTTCGACTGCCGGCCGTCTTTTTTCTTCCCACCCGCAAGGAACCTCCCCCATGAGCACCAACGAACTGCCCCAGACCAAGATCGCCGTCATCGGCTACGGCAGCCAGGGCCGCGCGCACGCGCTGAACCTGCGTGAATCCGGCTTCGAAGTGGTGGTAGGCCTGCGTCCGGGCGGCCCCACCGAGGTCAAGGCACAGGCCGATGGCTTCACCGTGAAGGCACCGGCCGATGCGGTGAAGGATGCCGACCTGGTCGCGGTGCTGACCCCGGACATGGTGCAGAAGAAGCTGTACGAGGACGTGCTGGCGTCGAACATGAAGCAGGGCGCGGTGCTTCTGTTCGCGCATGGTCTGAACGTGCACTTCGACATGATCAAGCCGCGCGAAGACCTGGACGTCGTGCTGGTCGCACCGAAGGGCCCGGGTGCACTGGTCCGTCGCGAATATGAAATCGGCCGCGGTGTGCCATGCATCTGGGCGGTCTACCAGGACAAGAGCGGCAAGGCCGCCGAGTACGCGCTCGCCTATGCGGCCGGCCTGGGTGGTGCGCGCGCCAACCTGATCCAGACCACCTTCAAGGAAGAAACCGAAACCGATCTGTTCGGCGAGCAGGCAGTGCTGTGCGGCGGCGCTTCGGCACTGGTGCAGGCGGGCTTCGAGACGCTGGTCGAAGCCGGTTACCAGCCGGAAATCGCCTACTACGAAGTGCTGCACGAACTGAAGCTGATCGTCGACCTGTTCTACGAAGGCGGCATCTCGCGGATGCTGGAGTTCATCTCCGAGACCGCGCAGTACGGCGACTACGTCAGCGGCCCGCGGGTGATCGACGCCGGTACCAAGGCGCGCATGAAGGAAGTGCTGAAGGACATCCAGGACGGCACCTTCACCAAGAACTGGGTGGCCGAGTACGAAGCGGGCCTGCCGAACTACAACAAGTTCAAGCAGGCCGACCTGGAGCACCCGATCGAGAAGGTAGGCAAGGAACTGCGCGCCAAGATGGTCTGGTTGCAAGGTCAAGCCGCGTAACAACGCGGCACCCCCACCCGCTCTGCAAGGTTCCCCCATGAACTCTCCCACACACCGCAGCGCGCCGCCCAACGGCGCGCGCTGGCTGACCCAGGCGCTGGAGGCCGAGGGTGTCCGTACGCTGTTCGGCTATCCGGGCGGCACCATCATGCCGTTCTACGACGCGCTGGTGGATTCGTCGCTGAAGCACATCCTGGTGCGCCATGAGCAGGGCGCGGCACTGGCCGCCAACGGCTTTGCGCGCGCCAGTGGCCAGGTCGGCGTCTGCGTGGCGACCTCCGGGCCGGGCGCGTCGAACCTGGTCACCGGCATCGCCGATGCGATGCTCGATTCGGTGCCGATGGTCTGCATCACCGGCCAGGTCGCCACGCCGCTGCTGGGCACCGATGCGTTCCAGGAACTGGACGTGTTCGGCCTGACGATGCCGATCGTCAAGCACAGCTGGCTGGTGCGCAGCGTCGATGACCTGCCGCGCGTGGTGGCCGATGCTTTCCGCATCGCCCGCGAAGGCCGTCCCGGCCCGGTGCTGATCGATCTGCCCAAAGACGTGCAGCTGGCCGATGCCAGCCACCTGCCGGCGCATGTGCCGGCCAATGTGGAACCGCCGCCGGCCCCCGCCGACGCGGCCATCGCCGAGGCCATCGCGGCTCTGGCGGCGGCCGAGAAGCCGGTGGTCTACGCCGGTGGTGGCATCGCCCTGGGCGATGCCGTGCAGGACCTGCGCGAATTCGTCGAAGCCAGCGCCATCCCCACCGTGATGACCCTGCGTGGGCTGGGCGCGCTGCCTCCCCAGCACCCGCAGTCGCTGGGCATGCTGGGCATGCACGGCACCCGCGCGGCGAACATGGCCGTGCAGGAAAGCGATCTGCTGCTGGTGCTGGGTGCGCGCTTCGATGATCGGGCGACCGGCAAGCTGGCCGAGTTCGCACCGTTTGCCCGCGTGGTGCACATCGATGCCGATGCGTACGAGATCTCCAAGCTGCGCAGCGCCGATGTCGCCGTGCCCGGCAACGTCGGCCACGCCATCCGCGCCCTGCGTGCGGCCTTCCCCTCCCCCAAGGCCCATCAGGACGCATGGCGCAAGCGCTGCGCCCAGCATCGCGATCGCTTCGCCGCGCGCTACGACGCACCCGGCCAGCACATCTACGCCCCGGCGCTGCTGAAGCGCCTGAGCGAACTGGCGCCGGCCGATACGGTGGTCGCCTGCGACGTCGGCCAGCACCAGATGTGGGTTGCGCAGCACTGCCGCTTCACTCATCCGCGCAACCACCTGACCAGCGGTGCACTGGGCACGATGGGCTTCGGCCTGCCGGCGGCGATGGGTGCGCAGTTCGCCTGCCCCGAGCGCACGGTGGTGCTGGTCTCCGGCGATGGCAGCTTCATGATGAACGTGCAGGAGCTGRCGACCATCGCCCGCTGCCGCCTGCCGGTGAAGATCATCCTGCTGGACAACAGTTCGCTGGGCATGGTGCGGCAGTGGCAGGAACTGTTCTTTGCCGAGCGTTACAGCGAGATCGACCTGTCCGACAACCCGGACTTCGTCGCCTTGGCCAAGGTGTTCGGCATCGCGGCCACGCGCATCGACGCACGTGATGACGTCGAAGGTGGCCTGGCCGCGCTGCTGGCCGAACCCGGCCCGGCCCTGCTGCACGTGGCCATCGATGCACGCGCGAACGTGTGGCCGCTGGTACCGCCCAATACCGCCAACAGCACCATGCTGGAAAGCAACCCTGCACATGCACGCCAGGAGATCCCCAATG
Organism: Stenotrophomonas sp. 05L414_2; assembly: GCF_056397905.1. Taxonomy (NCBI): domain Bacteria; kingdom Pseudomonadati; phylum Pseudomonadota; class Gammaproteobacteria; order Lysobacterales; family Lysobacteraceae; genus Stenotrophomonas; species Stenotrophomonas sp. 05L414_2. The sequence goes on along the minus strand of NZ_JBFTOJ010000098.1, from coordinate 10,131 downwards.
CAATACCGGCTTGACCTGGTGCTGCAACCGGCCGAGGGCGCGCTGCTGCGCGTGATCGGCATGGCCGAACGCCGCGGTTTCGCGCCGCGCGCGATCACCGGTGCGCCGGTGGCCGCCGATGATGGCCGTTGGCACCTGCAACTGGTGGTGGACAGCCAGCGCCCGCCGGAAACGCTGTGCCGGCAGATGGAAAAGATCTACGACTGCGTTTCGGTGCAGATGACCGCACTGGAAGGAGCATCCGCATGAACGCCCGTACCGTTTGCAACACGGTGCCGGTACGGAGGCGTCTTCTTCGCCGCCCGTGCCCGCATGCGGTGGTCGGCAACACCCTGCTGGTGGTCCATGCCGGCCGCTGACGCCAGCAAGGAAAGCGATGTCGGCGATGTAACCGTTGCCGACGTACTGGCTGCGCAGGCCCGCCTGCGCCGCTTCCTGCCGCCCACGCCGCTGCATCATGCCGAGCGCTTCGGCACTTGGCTGAAGCTGGAAAACCTGCAGCGCACCGGCTCGTACAAGGTGCGCGGCGCGCTGAATGCCCTGCTGGCCGCCCGCGAACGTGGCGATACCCGGCCGGTGATCTGCGCCTCGGCCGGCAACCACGCCCAGGGCGTGGCCTGGGCCGCCTATCGCCTGGATGTGCCAGCCATCACCGTGATGCCGCATGGCGCACCGGCCACCAAGATCGCTGGCGTCGCCCATTGGGGTGCAACGGTGCGCCAGCACGGCAACAGCTATGACGAGGCCTATGCGTTCGCCGTCGAACTGGCGCAGCGCCACGGCTACCGCTTCCTGTCCGCCTTCGACGATGCCGATGTCATCGCCGGCCAGGGCACCGTAGGCATCGAGCTGGCCGCACACGCGCCGGACGTGGTGATCGTACCGATCGGCGGTGGCGGCCTGGCATCCGGCGTCGCCCTGGCGCTGAAGTCACAGGGCGTGCGCATCGTCGGCGCGCAGGTCGAGGGGGTCGATTCGATGGCCCGCGCGATCCGCGGCGACGTGCGCGAGATCAATCCTGTGCCGTCGCTGGCCGATGGCGTGCGGGTGAAGATCCCCGGTTTCCTGACCCGTCGCCTGTGTACCTCGCTGCTGGACGATGTGGTGATCGTGCGCGAAGCCGAGCTGCGCGAGACCCTGGTGCGGCTGGCACTGGAAGAACACATCATCGCCGAAGGCGCCGGTGCGCTGGCACTGGCCGCCGGCCGTCGCGTCGCCGGGCGCCGCAAGTGCGCGGTCGTCTCCGGCGGCAACATCGACGCCGGCGTGCTCGCCGGCCTGCTCACCGACATCCGCCCACGCCCGCCACGCAAGCCGCGCCGGCGCCGGGCAGAAACCCCGCGCTCGCCCGGCAAGGCGACCGCCACCGCTTTTCCCACGCCTTCCCCTTCCCCCCTGCAAGCCGTCGCACCCGCTGTCGAGGAGATTTCCCTGTGACCACCATCGAACGAATTACCACCCCGCGCATCCGCATCTTCGACACCACCCTGCGTGACGGCGAGCAGTCCCCCGGCTGCAGCATGAGCCCGCCGCAGAAGCTGGTGATGGCGCGTGCGCTGGACGAACTGGGCGTGGACATCATCGAGACCGGCTTCCCGGCCAGCTCGCAGTCCGACCGCGAAGCGATGGCCCTGATCGGCCGCGAACTGCGCCGCCCGAGCCTGAGCCTGGCGGTGCTGTCGCGCTGCCTGCAGGCCGACATCGAAACCTCGGCGCGTGCGCTGGAAGCCGCTGCCAACCCGCGCCTGCATGTGTTCCTGTCGACCAGCCCGCTGCACCGTGAGCACAAGCTGCGGATGACCCGCGAGCAGGTACTGGAATCGGTACGCAGGCACGTAGCGCTGGCCCGCTCCTACATCGATGACGTGGAGTTCTCCGCCGAGGATGCCACCCGCACCGAACTGGACTACCTGATCGAGGTCTCGCGCGTGGCGATCGCTGCCGGCGCCACCACCATCAACCTGCCCGACACCGTCGGCTTCACCACGCCGGAAGAGATCCGCACGATGTTCCAGCAGGTCATCGCTGGCGTCGCCGATGTGCCGAACGCAGCCAACGTGATCTTCAGCGCCCACTGCCACAACGACCTGGGCCTGGCCGTGGCCAACTCGCTGGCCGCCATCGAAGGCGGCGCGCGCCAGGTCGAATGCACCGTCAAYGGCATCGGTGAGCGCGCCGGCAACTGCTCGCTGGAGGAGATCGCGATGGTGCTGAAGGTGCGCCAGGCTTTCTACGAGCAGGACACCGCCATCGACACCCCGCGCATCGTCGGCACCTCGCAGCTGCTGCAGCGCCTGGTCGGCATGCCGGTACAGCGCAACAAGGCCATCGTGGGTGCCAATGCCTTCGCCCATGAGTCGGGCATCCATCAGCACGGCATGCTGCGCCACCGCGGCACCTACGAAATCATGCGTCCGGAAGACGTGGGCTGGGAAGATTCGCAGATGGTGCTGGGCCGCCACAGTGGCCGCGCTGCCGTCGAAGCACGCCTGCGCGCACTGGGCTTCTGGCTGGAAGAAGACGAGCTGAAGCTGGTGTTCGAGCAGTTCAAGGGACTGTGCGAGCAGCAGCGTGTTGTCACCGATGCCGACCTGCAGACGCTGATGCAGGGCGGCTCCAATGCGCAGGGCTACCGTCTGGCTTCGATGACCATCAGCGATGTCGGCAGCCGCGCCAACGCGCTGGTCGAACTGTCCGACCCGGACGGCAACCGCGTGGCCGAGACCGCGCAGGGCGACGGCCCGGTCGATGCGCTGTTCGGCGCATTGTCGGCTGCCACCGGCGTGCAGCTGATGCTGGACAGCTACCACGTGCACAGCGTCGGTATCGGCGCCGACGCGCGTGGCGAAGCCAACCTGAGCGTGCGCCACGAGGGCGTGGAGTACGACGGCACCGGTACCAGCAAGGACATCATCGAAGCGTCCGCGCTGGCCTGGCTGGACGTGGCCAACCGCCTGCTGCGCCAGCGCCAGGCCAACGCCGGCATCAGTACTGAATCACCTGCCACCGCCACCGCCTGAGGAATGTGAGATGAGCGCCTTCGACACCGCAACCACCGCCAGCAGCGCTGGCCAGCAGTGGAATGCCCAGGACTATGCGATCGATGCCGGCTTCGTGCCGACCCTCGGTGGCGCCGTTGCGCGCCTGCTCGATGCGCGTGCCGGTGAGCGCATTCTCGACCTGGGTTGTGGCGATGGCGTGCTCACCACCGAACTGGCCCTCAGCGGCGCACATATGCAGGGCGTCGATGCCTCGCCGGAAATGGTGATCGCCGCGCGTGCGCGGGGCGTCGATGCGCAGGTGATGGACGGCCACGCCCTGGCCTTCGACGGTGCGTTCGATGCGGTGTTCAGCAACGCCGCCCTGCAYTGGATGCCCGACCCGGATCGCGTGCTGGAGGGTGTGCGCCGCGCCCTGCGCCCCGGCGGGCGCTTCGTCGCCGAGTTCGGCGGCCATGGCAACGTGGCCACGATCACTGCCGCCGTGCAGGCTGCGCGCGTCGCCCATGGCCATGGTGCCAGCGCATTCCAGTGGTACTTCCCCACCGCCGATGCCTACGCAGACCGCCTGCGCCAGCATGGCTTCCAGGTGCAGCTGATCGAATGCCTGCCGCGACCGACCGCGCTGCCGACCGGCGTTGCCGGCTGGCTGCGGGTATTCGCCGCTCCACTGCTGGACGACCTGCCGGCCGAGGCGCGCGCCACGGTGCGCGATGCCGCCACGGCCCTGCTGGCCGACCTGCCGCGCAATGCCGCCGGCCAGCCGCTGGCCGACTACGTGCGCCTGCGCGTGCTCGCGCGGCGCCGCTGACCTGCTCCTGTTACTTTCTCTTCGATGCCCGTTACTCCGTACTCCTGCCAGGCAAACGCATGACTTCCGCACCCCGCACCCTGTACGACAAACTGTGGGACGCCCACGTGGTGGTTCCAGAAACCGACAGCGCGCCCGCCGTGCTGTATATCGACCTGCACCTGATCCATGAAGTGACCTCGCCGCAGGCCTTCACCGAGCTGCGCGAGCGTGGCCTGAAGCCGCGCCGTCCGGATCGGACCAAGGCCACGATGGACCATTCAACGCCGACCCTGCCGGCCGCTGCCGACGGTACGCTGCCCTACGCCAGTGCCGCCTCCGAAGCACAGGTCGCGATGCTGGCGCGCAACTGCGCCGAGCACGGCATCGAACTGTTCGACATGGCCTCGGACAACCGCGGCATCGTCCACGTGATCGCACCGGAACAGGGCTTCACCCAGCCGGGCATGACCATCGTCTGCGGCGACAGCCACACCTCCACCCACGGCGCATTCGGGTCGCTGGCCTTCGGCATCGGCACCAGCGAAGTCGGCCATGTGCTGGCCACGCAGTGCCTGCTGCAGCGCAAGGCGAAGACGCTGGCGATCACCGTCGATGGCAAGATCGCGCCGGGTATCGGCGCCAAGGACGTGGTCCTGCACATCATCGGCGTGATCGGCGTCAATGGCGGCACCGGGCACGTGATCGAGTTCCGCGGCAGCACCATCGAAGCGATGGACATGGAACAGCGCATGACCCTGTGCAACATGTCGATCGAAGCCGGTGCACGCGCCGGCATGGTCGCGCCCGACCAGGTGACATTCGACTTCGTCGCCAATACGCCGCGTGGCCCCAAGGGCGCCGACTTCGACGCTGCCGTTGCCCGCTGGACGCAGCTGCGCAGCGATGAAGGCGCGCGCTTCGACAGCGAGGTGCACATCGATGCCGTCGATATCCGCCCGACCCTGACCTGGGGCACCCACCCCGGCACCGCCATCGCGGTGGATGCGCCGATCCCGGCGGCCAACGATGCCGCCGCGCAGAAGGGCCTGGATTACATGCACTTCCAGGCGGGACAGACGCTGGCCGGCACGCCCGTGGACGTGGTGTTCGTCGGCTCCTGCACCAATGGCCGGCTGAGCGACATGCGCGAAGTGGCACAGGTGCTGCGTGGCCGTCGCATCGCCGAGCGCGTGCGCATGCTGGTGGTGCCTGGTTCTGAAATCGTCAAGCGCCAGGCCGAGGCCGAAGGCATCCATGAGATCGTGCGCGCGGCCGGTGCCGAATGGCGCGAGCCGGGCTGTTCGATGTGCATCGCCATGAATGGCGACCTGGTCGCCCCCGGCCAACTGGCGGTCAGCACCAGCAACCGCAACTTCGAAGGCCGCCAGGGCCCGGGCTCGCGCACGCTGCTGGCCTCGCCGATGAGTGCTGCCTGGGCCGCGGTGCAGGGCCACGTCGCCGATGCCCGTGAGCTGTTCGCCCAGGAGGTGGCCTGATGAGCGGCTTCCGCACCCTGAGCTCGGCCAGCGTGGTGCTGCGCCAGACCAACATCGACACCGACCAGATCATTCCGGCGCGGTTCCTGTCCACCACCGAACGTGCTGGCCTGGGCCRCAATGCGTTCAACGACTGGCGCTGGCAGGCCGATGGCTCGCCCGTGGCGGACTTCGCCTTCAACCAACCGCACAATGCCGGCCGCAGCATCCTGCTGGCCGGGCGCAACTTCGGCTGCGGCTCATCGCGCGAACATGCGCCGTGGGCACTGACCGATCTCGGCCTGCGTGCCATCGTCAGCAGCGAGATCGCCGACATCTTCCGCGGCAATTCGCTGAAGAACGGCCTGCTGCCGATCGTACTGGACGAGGCCGACGTGCAGCTGCTGATGCAGCGCCCTGACGATGAGCTGACCATCGACGTTGCGGCGCGCGAGCTGCGCACGCCCGATGGCCGCGTCTACTCCTTCCCGTTGGACGGCTTCTCGCAGACCTGCCTGCTGGAAGGCGTCGATCAACTGGGCTATCTGTTGGGCCGTGTCCCTGAAATCGAACGTTACGAGAGTGAGCATGCACGCTGAAATTGTTGTCCTGCCCGGTGATGGCATCGGCCCGGAAGTGGCCGCCGCCGCGGTCGCCGTTCTGAACGCCGTCGCCAAGCGCTTCAACCACACCTTCACCTTCAGCGAGCACGACATCGGTGGCATCGCCATCGACCGCCACGGCGAACCGCTGCCGGCGTCGACCCTGGCCGCGTGCCAAGCCGCCAACGCTGTGCTGCTGGGCGCCGTGGGCGGGCCGAAGTGGTCCGACCCGAACGCCAAGGTCCGCCCGGAACAGGGCCTGCTGGCGATCCGCAAGGCGCTGGGCCTGTATGCCAACCTGCGTCCGGTGCGCACCCATGAAGCAGCACTGCACGCCTCGCCGATCAAGGCCGAGCTGCTGCAGGGCGTGGACTTCGTCGTGGTGCGCGAACTGACCGGTGGCATCTACTTCGGCGACAAGACCCGCGATGCCGACAGCGCAAGCGATCTGTGCCGCTACACCGTGGCCGAGATCGAGCGTGTGCTGCGCAGTTCCTTCCGGTTGGCGCAGCAGCGTCGCGGCAAGGTCACYTCGGTGGACAAGGCCAACGTGCTGGAAACCTCACGCCTGTGGCGAGACGTGGCCGCGCGCATCGGCCGCGAGGAATTCCCGGACGTGGCGCTGGAACACCAGCTGGTCGATTCCATGGCGATGCATCTGCTGGCCAAGCCACGCGAGTACGACGTGATCGTGACCGAGAACATGTTCGGCGACATCCTCACCGATGAGGCCTCGATGCTGGCCGGTTCGCTGGGCCTGCTGCCATCGGCATCGCTGGGCGAGCCGGGTGCGGTGGGTATCTACGAGCCGATCCACGGCTCGGCACCGGACATCGCCGGCAAGGGCATCGCCAACCCGTACGCGACGATCTTCAGCGCGGCAATGCTGCTGCGCCATTCGCTGGGGCTGGAAGACGAAGCAGCAGCGGTGGAAGCGGCGGTGCACGCGGTGCTGGACGATGGCGTGTTCACCGCAGACCTGGCCGCCAAGGGCCACGCGGTGAGCACGGCGACGGCCACCGACGCGGTGCTGGCCAAACTGGGATGAATGATCGGGGTACCGGACGGCGTCCGGTACCCGTTCTCTCTGCGCATCCCGCACTGACTCACTCAGTGCGGGATGTTCGCGCTCTGCGGATCGCTCGCGGCCGCGCGCATCTGCGAGCTGCTGCATCCGGTCAGGACAGTGCCGTCGTCAGCTCTGGCCACCACGCGTTCATGGATTCGGATGCTGCCTGAAGGCAAGCCGCTGCGCGACGCTTCGCGTTGCCAGACCTGCACGCCGGCCTGCTGGTGAGCAGTTGTCAGAACGGCATCGAGCAACACGCTTGCCACGTTGATTCTGCCAAGGTCTGCAGCGAACAGGCCGGCCGGTGCGGCCAGCACCTTGTCGGTGGCGATGCCCTGGATCTGCAGCGGCGTCTGCAGTTCGATCTGGAAGACGGGAAGCACCGTGCCGTTGATCGCATGCGTGGGTGCCGACACTGCGTGCACCTCTGCCGGCCATTCGCCCTGCGGCTGTTCCATCACCTGCTGCAGCAAGCGCCCAACGCGGCGCAGGGCCGCATCGTCGGCACGGCACTCGATGGCCGCAGTGAGGTCATTGGCATCTGCACGCTGCTGCCGATCCAGTGGCAACGTTCCCTGCGTGCTGGCAGATTGGGCAGTACATCCCGACCGATAGCCGTCGCCATCGCTGCTCACCATGATCGACGGGGCCGACGTGTTGCCATCAACCGATCGTGCGGACCACACCCGGAAAGGTTCACGCAGCGTGCTCGACTGCAGCTGCAGGCCATGGCGCGCAACGATGCGATCACGCGCTGCAGCATCGATGGCAATGGACAACCCCTGCGCGTCTGCGAATACGCGCTGGGTCCGGACGCCCTGCGCGGTCAACGGCACCGGCATATCGATGACCGTCACCGAAGCAGCGTCGGCGTCTCCGGCCTGCTCGAAATGCCAGTCACGCAGATGCAACGGGCGACCGGCCGGATCGCCGTAACGTGCCGCCCGCAGGGTGCTGGCGACGGTCTGCCGGGTATCTGCACTGTCACGGCATTCGAGCACGGCAAGCAGGTTCTGCTGGAAGCGCAGGGCCTCGGTCTGCGCCGGCTCTGCATCGGCATGGCCGCAGCAGGCAACCAGCATCAACACGCAAGCGCGGATCGTGCGAGGGAACATGCAGGCTCTCCGGCCCCGGGACAGCCCGCTATTGTGCCCGTGAACGCCCTGAAGCTGTCCACTTGGGGATCTACTGCGCGAACCCAAGTCTCGCATGTCTCTACTTGGTGGTGTAACCGCCATTGACCAGGATGGTCTGCCCGGTCATCCACCAACCGTCGGTCACCAGGAAGCGGATCCACGGCACGATGTCGGCGATATCGGTCAGGCCGGTGCGGGTGAACGCCGACAGCGCCGCGGCGGTCTTGTGGTAGGCCTGCGCATCGGCACTCTCGGCCGGATAGAAGAACGGCGTATCCATCGGCCCGGGGCCGATCGCGGTCACCGAGATCCCACGCTCGCCAAACTCCTTCGATGCCGCGCGGGTGAAGTGTTCCACCGGCGCCTTGGTGCCCGCGTAGCTGGAATAGAACGGCGTGAACGCGCCCAGCAGCGACGTGACCAGCGTGCAGATGCGGCCGCCGTCGTTGACATGGCGCCCTGCCTCCTTGAGGAAGAAAAAGGCCGTCTTCGCATTGACCGCGCTCATCTGGTCGTACTCCGCTTCGCTGATGTCCAGCATCGGCTTCTTCAGCACTTTGCCGACGGTGTTGATGGCGATGTCGGGGCGACCGACGGCGGCGACCGCGTCGGCGAACAGGCGCTCCATCGCAGCGGCCGAGGTCAGATCGGCCTGCAACGCCACGGCCTTGGCACCTGCGGCCTGCACCGCCGCAACGGTCGCCTCGGCGTCGGCCTGGGTGGCGGCGCTGTTGTAGTGGATGACGATGGCCTTGGCGCCCTGTACGGCGAAGTCGCGGGCGATCAGCCCGCCGAGGTTCTTGGCACCGCCGGCGATCAGCACGGTCTTGCCCTGGATACGGTGGTCGGTCATGGCATCGGTCTCGGGAAGAGGCTGCCGGGCTGGCAACCCTGTGCCGACGACGATATCGTGCAGAAATTGCGGATAAAGACCGCAACATTGACTTAACTTTCCAAAGCGGGCGAACAATGGACCGGATCGAGCGTTTCCGCATCTTTGCCCGGGTGGTGGAGTGCACCAGCTTCACCCGCGCCGCCGACCAGCTCGGCCTGCCCCGCTCCACTGTCTCGGCGGCCGTGGCGGAACTCGAGCAGCGCCTGGGCACGCGCCTGCTGCAGCGCTCCACCCGGAGGGTCTCCACCACCCACGATGGCGACACCTTCTACGTGCGCTGCCTGCGCCTGATCGCCGAGGTGGAAGACGCCGAGTCGCTGTTCCGCCAGGACGACGCACAGCCGAGTGGCCTGTTGAAGATCGATGTACCCAGCCGGATCGGCCGCCGCATCATCGCCCCGGCGCTGCCGGACTTCTTCGCACGGCACCCCCAGGTCGAGCTGGACCTGGGCATGACCGATCGCGCGGTGAATCTGATCGAGGACGGCTGCGATGCGGTGCTGAGGGTGGGCCAGCTGGGTGACTCCAGCCTGGTGGCCCGCACGCTGGGCCAGCTGGACTTCGTCAACGTTGCCGCGCCGGCGTACCTGCACGCGCACGGCGTACCGCAGCACCCCACCGACCTGCAGCAGCACCGCGCGGTGAACTATGCGTCGCCGACCACGGCGCGGGTGGAGCCGTGGGAATGGCAGGACGGCGCGCAGCTGCGCACGCTGCCGATGCCCGGCTGGGTGCGGGTGAACAGCGCCGAGGCGTCGATTGCCTGCTGCGTAGCAGGGCTGGGACTGCTGCAGATTCCACGCTACGACGTGCAGGCCGAACTGCAAACCGGTGCGCTGGTGGAGGTGATGCCCCAGTACGCGGCGCAGCCGCTGCCGGTGACCCTGTTGCTGCCGCACCGGCAGCATCGCGCGCAACGTGTGCAGGTGTTCCTGGATTGGCTGGTGCCGCTGCTGCGTGAGCGGCTGCAGTTGCAGGGGTGATCGGCCCGGCGGCTGCCCGGCGCCCGCAGATGCAACTGCAACTGCAAAAGCCAGAGCGGCTCTGGGTTGTTGCTGGGTTGGCGGGGAGGGGGCAGCTGGCGGGACACGCCGCTAGTACGTCCCTGTAGGCTCGGCCACGGCATCCATGCCGTGGACGGTCCCGCCATCGTCCCGCCATC
>NZ_JBFTOJ010000097.1:0-15599 GCF_056397905.1 Stenotrophomonas sp. 05L414_2 | reverse complement strand
GCGTCATGTATCCGGCACGCCAACCCGCACCGTCCGCCACCTTGCATCTGCAGGTGGCCACACCGTGAGGTTGCCGCCATGTCTGACCTGCTTCCCGACTATCCCCGTCTGCACGCGCTGCTCGGCGATTCCGTGCGCGATCTTCCCAATGCTCTCGCCGAAAAGATGGAAGACGCACTCAGCGATGTCGCCGAGTCCGCGCCTCCCTCTGCGTTCTTCACGTTCCTGCAAGGCCACGGCAAAGGCCATCGTGCGGACGGCACACCGTGGTCCGAAAATCGCCTCACGCCCGGTCGTGCTTTCGACTTGGCCTTGGCCACTCGAAGTGCATCGGGCATCACCGCGCTCACTGCCATGTTGCACGCCGCACACGTAGCGCGGGAGAACGACGATCCGGGCTTCTATCCGTCGGCGGCCATGGTCGATGGTCTGTTTGATGCATGCGAAGCACTGTCGCTGCAGGTAGAGCGCTATCTTGACCCTTGATTCACAGGTGCGCCGCAACGGGAAGGGTGGGGACTTCCAACGTGGTCCCCATGCCTGCGGTTCAAGCGCCGTGCTAGTCGCTGTCGCTTTCTGCTTGCTCTGCGCCGCTCGACCGCTTCGCCCGCTCTTTCAATTCCGTCGCCAGTCGTCGCTGCTCTGCATGCGGCAACCTAGCGGCGGCGAGAATGACATTGGCCAGTGCATCGCTATCGGCCAGAAGATAGGCCAGCGGAACACCCAGTTCGGCAGCCATCTTTCCGGCAGTGGCAAAGTCCGGCTCCGACGCGCCCTGCTCGTAGCGTGTCACCCGGCTGGACACCACATCTTCAGACAAGCCAATGCGCCGGCCCAGCTCACGCTGGGAAATACCCATCGCCAAGCGCGCTTCTTTGAGGCGCTTGGTGAACTGGTCGCGGAGAGGTGTGGGGGACATTAACCGCCTGGGCGCATCCTGTAACGGTCTACAGGATGGCAACCGACCCCCATTCCGTATGCTACATTATTTGTAGCATCGTAAGGCGGGGGTGGGGCATGAAGCCGTCTTCGCGGCCAGCGCCGCCTGGCAGCACAATATCGACAATCTGCCTTGCCTGCGGATACCGCGGACCGATGGCCATCCGCAATGGCCGCGGGCATTGGTCTAGCTCCGGGTGGGCCTTCACGTTTCTGGCGCTGCTTGGCGGTGCAGTTGGTTTCTTATTGATGGGCGTCACCGGGATGCTGGCCATGTCGATACTGATCGGCATTGTGGGCGCACTCGCGGTCCGCCCGGCATCTGCCTACCACTCCTGCCCGCAGTGCCACGTCGATCTGCAGTGGCGGTGAAGGTGCCAACTGGCACGGCGATGGAGGTGCGTAGGAAAATTCTGATCGTGGGCGGGTAGTGATGACGTTCCTGTCCCGTTGATCGGCCTTTGCCTATAGTGGATCCAAACCCCGCAATGGAATGGCCCGATGCACCCGATGTCCTCCGGCCGGTGCCTGGCACTCGCAATCGCCGTCGCTGTGAGCGCCAGTGCCTGCGCACGACCGCCATCCACCGAACACGAAAGGAATCCCGCCATGCCTGGCGCAACGCAGACCGGCCGTACCCTCAACGGCCACACCTACACCGACGCGCCCGTGGACGTGAAGCTGGGGCCGAATACCTTCCGCATCCCCGCCAATTATCTGGACAGCCAGATTGCGCCTTGGCCGGGGGAGGGGGTGACGCTGGTTATCGAATGGCCTGACATGAAGCCGACGGCGCCGGGCGCACGGGCGAATCCGAGGACCAATGATTTCCGCAAGGAGATCGCGGTGGCGGTGAACTACATCGACAGGATTCCAATCGAAACGTCGCTTGCGCGACTGTCGTCCAACGAGGCCATCACCGAGGAGGGATCGGTGGAACGTGGTGATCCACGGGCACGCCTGGACCTGCGGATTGYCCGGCCAGCGACGCTGGGGCTGGTCCCTTATGCCATCGATGAAGAGAAGATGGCCCGCTATTCAAAGGACTACGAGGCCCGCTACGGCAAGCCTCCTGTTCGAAACCCGGCCTATGAAGATGACTGGTATGTTGCGCGCAACGAAGATGGTCAGCTCACCACATTCATAAAGTGCGAGACCACCTCGTTCCGGGGTGATGGCGTGCGCCTGGAAGGCGATCAGGTCATCGACCTCGACGACCCGGTGGCGGCAGGATGTACGCACTATTTCGTGGATGTCGAGAACAAGCTCTCGATCACCTTGAACTACAAGCGGGCATTCCTGAAGGACTGGAAGCGCATGGAAGACGCGGTACGGGATGCCTTGGCACGCACCAAGGCCAGGTGATCCGAAGACAATTCAAGGAGTAAGTCATGGGTGGACTGACCCAGAAGGACATCAGGATCCTCACTGCCTATGCGGATTCGGGCAACCGGGAGCTCTACTGGAACTATCTCTCGCAGCTTCCCGGTGCAGACGGTTATGGAACGCTGGCGTTGGGCGTTGTGCGCAACGACAGCCTGCCCGGGCGGGTGGCAAACAGCTACGCACAGGAACATGCGAGAACGCAGCACGACGATGGTTCACGCTTCCCCAATGCGGTGTTGAGTGAACGGCAATGGGAAGCCTTCGGACAGAGTCTGCTCAAGCAGGACCTCGTGTTGCGGCAGTACTGGTCGCAGCAGCAGCGCCCGGATCTTGCCTTGAACCTGCCCGGCAAGGATGTGATGACCGCGCACGACCGTGCGTTCGAGCAGCATCGCCTGGATCCCAATTGCTGGACACCCCGCGTGCTCCTTCAGGCCGCACTGGAAAAGAGTGGCCCGCAGAAGCTGGAGCAGATCTGGACCAACATGCTCGACAACGATGGGGCCGGACTCCCGCGGGTGGGAAGTACCAGCCGCGATGCGATCACCCAGATGGGATTGAGCAAGGGGAGCCAGTACCTCGGCACGCTGACGTTCCATGAAGTCACCCAGGCCCTGGGTGGCCGCTCCTCGGTCGACCCCAACGTCATTGGCGGCCTCAATTCCTACGCGCTGTACTTTGAAAAGGACGGCAAGTGGGCCAGTGTCACCTCCGGCGGCGGCCACAGTTCGCTGCGCGAGATCACCAATCCGACCCGCATCGCCGAACTCAACGATGCCCGCGAAGTCCGCCTGGAGCGGCAGCAGAAGGCCACCCAGTTCCACCCGGAAGATCCGTACCGAACCATCACCCGCAGTCCGCTTACCGCATCGGCAGATGGCCTGCCGGATCTCAAGCGCACACCCACCCGTCTGGCAGACATTGGCCCGGACCACGCCGAGTACAGTCTGCTGCAGCAGGTCAGCGGGCATGTCGCCGGCATCGATGCCAGAGCAGGACGCACGCCGGAYGAAARCAGTGAACGWCTGACSGCCAGCGTGATGGYCCTKGCYCGGCAGAACAACCTGGACCGTGCCGACCATGTGCTGCTCAGCGCGCAGACGGCGGACAGCCCAGCGGGCCGCAACGTGTTCGTGGTGCAGGGCGAGATGAACGACCCGGCACACCTGAGGGCTTCCATGCCCACCGATGTGGCCGTGCAGACGCCGGTAGAGCAGTCGTTGCAGCGTCTGGAGCTGGCCAGTGCAGAACGGCAACAGGCCCAGTCCCAGCGTCAGCAGCAGGAACTGGACAACCAGGTGCGCGAGCATCCGGCAATGCGCCTGGCATAGTGCACAGCAAGGGGCAGTGGGGTATTCCCATTGCCCCCGCACCCGTCACTTCCCCGGTGCGTCGGCAGTCTGCGCCGCCACCATCGCCTGCTGCATTTCCTTCAGCGACAGGTAGGCATCGCCGTCGGTATCCAGCCCCGTGAAGTACTTCGCGATTTCCGGCACCACGGTCGCTTCTTCCTTGCTGATCTTTCCGTCCTTGTTCTTGTCCATCGCAGCGAACGCGGCATCGATCGAGTCAGCCTGCTTGCTGAAGCGTGCCTGCTGATACGTAGCAAACTCGCCCTTGTCGACGCGACCGTCCTTGTTGCTGTCCATCGCGGTGAAGGTGGAATCGATATAGGCCTGTTTCGGGTCGGCTGGCGCCGCCTGTGCAAGCAGCGGGGCGGCGCACAGCGCGATCAACAGGGCGGTCTTGTTCATATGCATTGCATGTAGTCCTTGAGCGAGGGAGTCAGCGGCAGGGGTAGGTGTAGCCATCGCGGTCGCGATAGCTGTCGGTGCGGCGGTCATAGTTGCCGTAGCGGTTCATGCAGTAATCGGCGCGCTCGCGTGTTTCCCGCTCGCGCTTCGCCGCTGCCGCAATCACGCCCGCCACCACGGCCGCGCCCACGACGCCCACCACCACGCCCGTGGTCTTGGCGTCGTGCCGGCGCTCGCGTTCCCGGTCACGCTCCCGCTCGCGGCGCTGCCAGTCATCGCGCTCGCGGTCACGATAGTCCTGGTTCCACTGCGGGTTGTGGCGGTCGCCACGCTGCGCATGGGCATCGCCCGAGTAGGGCAGCAGCACCAGCAGCTGCGCGGTTGCTGCCAGTAGCAGCGCATTTCTTCCTGTTTTCAGAAACATCGTCCAGCTCCTGTGCGGACATCGTCGGTAGCTGCAGTACACACCGCAGACATTGCGCGAACCTGCCGTCACCGCAGTCAATTGCGGTGATTACCGGACCAGCGCTTCCACCGGATCCAGCTGCGCCGCGCGCCGTGCAGGTAAGAAGCCGAAGCCGATCCCGATCAGGCTGGAACACGCGAACGCCGCGATGATTGAATTCGCTGAAAACACCAGGCTGAAGCCCACGTCGGCCAGTGCCAGCACTGCGCCCAGCAGCAACGCCACACCAATGCCCAGCACACCACCAAGCAGGCACACCAGCACCGACTCGATCAGGAACTGCTGCAGGATGTCGCTGCGCCGCGCGCCCACGGCCATGCGTACGCCGATCTCACGGGTGCGCTCGGTCACTGATACCAGCATGATGTTCATCACTCCTATACCGCCGACCACCAGCGCGATGGCGGCAATGGAGCTGATCATCATGGTGAGGATGCCGGTGGTCTGTTCAATCGAGTGGCGGATCTGCGCGTTGTTGCTCATGAAGAAGTCGGTACTGCCGTGGCGGCGGGTCAGCAATCGTGCAATGGCCTGCTCGGCCGCTTCCATGCTGATCGCATCGGATACGCGCACGGTGATGCTGGATACATGGCTCTGGCCCAACACCCGCGCCATGGCGGTGGTGTAGGGCATCCATACCCGTAGCAGCGAGGCGTCGCCGGCGGCGCCGGCATCTTTCTTCACTACACCCACCACGCGCACCGGCACGGTGCCCAGCAGCAGGGTCTGCCCGATGGGGTTCTCGGCTGCGGCGAAGAAGCGCGCGCGGGTGTTGGCGTCGATGATCGCCACCTGCTGGTAGCCAGCCACACCCTGCGCGCCGAAGAAGGTGCCTTCGCCCAGCTTCAATCCATGCACGCGGAAGTACTGTTCGCTGACGCCCTGCACCTGCACGCTGGCGGAGCGGTTGCCGCGCATCGCAGTACCCGTGGTGGCTACGCCAGGGGTGGCACTGTCCACGAACGGTTGCCCGGCCAGGGCCACGCTGTCACCCGGGGTAAGGGTCTCCACCCGCGCCGCGTGCAGGTCGCCAAAGCCGGAGCCTGGATAGATCTCGATGGTGCTGGTACCCAGCGAAGAGATGTTGGACAGGATGGCCTGACGCGCGCCCGTACCCAGCGCGACCACCGACACCACCGAGGCGATGCCGATGATGATGCCGAGCATGGTCAGGAAGGTACGCATGCGGTGTGCGTTCATGGCGCGCAGGGCCATTCGGAAGGCCTCGGAGAAGCGATCACGCACGGCCTGCCAGCCGATGCCATCGTTGCGTTGCGGYATCGCGGTCGGCGCCACGCCCGCTGCCGAGCCAGCACCGGTGGCACGATCATCGACAATCCGACCATCGCGGATCTCGATGATGCGCTGGGCGTGTTCGGCCACCGCCATGTCATGGGTCACCAGCACCACGGTGTGGCCTTCGGCATGCAGCTCGCCGAGGATCTTCATCACTTCCTTGCCCGACTGTGTATCCAGGGCGCCGGTCGGTTCGTCGGCGAAAATCACCGCACCGCCATTCATCAGTGCGCGGGCAATCGACACGCGTTGCTGCTGGCCCCCCGACAGCTCGCCGGGCAGATGTTGCATGCGTTCACTCAGGCCCAGCCGCGCCAGCAGTTCGGCGGCCCGCGCCTGGCGCGCGGGGGAGGGCATGCCGGCATAGATCGCCGGCACTTCCACGTTGCCCAGCGCGGTCAGGTCGGCCAGCAGGTGGTAACGCTGGAAGATGAAGCCGAAGTGTTCGCGGCGTAGTTCGGCCAGTTCWTCGGGCGACATCTGCGCGGTCTGGCGCCCTGCAATCTGGTATTCGCCGGCAGAGGGGCGATCGAGGCAGCCGAGGATGTTCATCAGCGTCGACTTGCCCGAGCCGGACTGGCCGACAATGGCCACCAGTTCACCGGCATGGATGTCCAGGTCCACACCGTCCAGTACCACCAGCGTCTGCTCGCCGGCGGCGAATTCACGGCGCAGCCCACGTACGCTCAGCAGAGGCTCGCTCATGGGGGCGCTCATCGGGGCTGCGCGGGTGCGGCGGCGTCTTCGTCGCCGGCTTGAGCCAGAACCACCTGCTCGCCTTGCTTCAAGCCGCTGCGTACTTCCACCTGGATCTGGTCATCCAGCCCGATGGCGATGCGCCGCGCCACTGCGCGCCCGTCTGCACCGCGAACCTGCACGCTGTAGCTGCCATCGCCGGCCCGCGCACCCAGCGCGGCGGAGGGGATGGTCAGCACGTTGTTGGCACGGCCGAGCACGATGCGTACCTGGGCGGTCATGTAGCTGCGCAGGCGCCCATCACGGTTGTCCACGTCGAACTGGCCGTTGTAGTACATGGCGGTACGGCTGCCGGCGGACAACGCCGGTGACGTGAGGCTGGATGCATCTTCGTTGGTGATCGATTCGGGCGCGGGCGCGATGTCGCGCAGCGTGCTGCTGTAGCGGCGGCCCGCATCGCCAAGGATGGTGAAGAAGGCTTCCTGGCCGACCGTGGTGTGCACAACGTCGGCCTCGGAGATTTCGGCATAGACGGTCATCACGTCCTGGTTGCCCAGCATGACGATGGTGGGTGCGCTCTGTACCGCGTTCACCGTCTGCCCCTGGCGGGCGACCACCGCCAGCACCGTGCCATCGGTAGGCGCGGTGATGCGGGTGTATTCCAGATTGGTCTGCGCGATGTCCACCTCGGTCTGCCGCTGCACGATCTCCCCATCCAGCGCTTTGATCTGTTCGCGGGTTGCCTCCACCTTGGCGTTGGCCGCGTCGAAGTCGGCGCGGGCAACCAGCTGCGATGCGACCAGCCGTTGCTGCCGCCGCAGGGTCAGTTCGAGCTGGCGCAGATCGGTGGCCAGTGCATCGCGGTTGGCGCGTGCGGTGCGCTGTGCTGCCTGCGCACTCAGCAGTGCATTGCGCTGGGTACGGGAGTCGATGTCGGCAATCGGGTCACCTGCCTTCACCTTGTCGCCCAGCTTCACGTACAGGGTTTCGATGCGTCCGGAAACCTGCGCGCCCACGCTTACCAGTCGCGATGGCTTGAGGGTGCCGGTGGCTTCCACCACCTGTTCGATGTTTCCGCGCACCACGGGCGCGAGCTGCAGCGGTGGCGGCGGTGCCGGTCGGAGCCAGAACCAGACGGCAATGGCAGTGCACAGTACGGCACCGGCGGTCATCAGCAGTCGGCGGTGTTTACGCGGTGCTGTGCTCATTCGCACAGCATCCAGAAGGAGCAGGTCATCGGTGGTCCTCGCGGCAGGAGAGATGCACGCTCCGGGTGCCGGGCGTGGATGGCCGTCGAGTCTCAAGGTGATGGATTGCGTGAACCTTGCGGCGCTGTCGTGGTTGTCAGGTCACTTCCATGGCGATGACCAGCGCCACGGCGACGAACTGCAAGGCACTGCCCAGCACCAGCAATGCGCTGCGCAGACGGTCGGATGTCATGCGCAGGCTGCAGAGCTGGCACAGCGTGCCGATCACCAGCCCTGCGGCAGCGAGTGTGCTGGTCGGCTGCGCGTGCACGCGATGTATCACCAGCGGGACCCACGCGCTTGCCAGCATCATCCACGCTGCATGCGTGTCCATGTTGCGCAGAGCAGCAGGGAGGGTTCGCKCTGTRGTTGATCGCCATGCGGACAGCGCGTGCAGCACGGCATGTGCGACGACGAAGAGCAGCACTGCGCTGGTCAGTGCTGCGTGTGCATGGCGGTGCGTTGAAACCACCAGTGCACTGCCGGGCAGCAACAGGAACAGCGCGGCAAAAAGGCGCATCAGCACGTTCGGACGCTTCGCAGTAGGTATCGCGCGCAGCCACTGTGGCCAATGCGGCAGTCCGCGCGCGCGATCGGCATGCGAGCGTCTATTCCACGCAGCCGCGGTCAAACCGGATGTGGCTGGTGTCGTGCGGGATCGGCTAGAGGAGGAGGGTGGAGGAACTCCTTCGGTCACGTGCAGGCTTCCTGTCAGGATGGAACGCGATGGCAGCGCAGATGCCATCGATTCGATGCTGCGCAGCGAACATTGCCGCAACCTTGCGTGTCATCGCTGTCTGCAGCGCACGGACAGGCGGCAGTCACCGATGTGCGGACGTCCTCACTGCTCTACCGATGGCGCAGAGACAACGCCCGGGTGCTGTGGGAATTCGACGCGGATCAGCGCGCCGCCACCAGGGGCATCCAGAATCGTGACATGGCCACCGTGACGGTCGATCACCTGCCGCACCAGGTTCAGTCCCAGGCCCGCACCGGTCTGGCGTGGGCGCAGTCGCTGGAACGGCTCGAACACACGTTCGCGCTGGTCCACCGGAATGYCGGGGCCATCGTCTTCCACTTCCAGGCAGCTGCCCTGCACCCGCACGATGATCTGGCGGCCACCGTGCTCGGCGGCATTCAACACCAGGTTGGAGATCACCCGTTCGACCGCGCCAGCCTCACCCAGCACCGGGAAGTGTGGTTCCACCGCCACCGCCACCGTCTTGTCCGACTGGATCAGCAGGGGCGCAAGATCGGCGGCCACCCGTTTGGCCACCCGGGCCAGGTTGAGGGTTTCCTTTGGACCGTCCTCTTCCATGCGGTGCAGGTCCAGCAGCTGCTCGGCCAGGGTCGCCAGACGCGCGACTTCAACGGCAAAGCTGCGCGAAGTCGAATCATCAGCGGCATCGATCTTTACCCGCAGGATCGCGATCGGCGTGCGCAACTCATGCGCCGCTGCGGCGATGAAACGGCGTTGCCGCTCGTGTCCTTCATCCAACCGACCCAATGCATCGTTGACGGCGGTCACCAGCGGCGCGATCTCCACCGGCACCGCGGTCTCGGTCAGGCGGATGCCACGACGGCTGGCCGAGATGTTGCGGGCTTCCTGCGCGATGCGCTCGACACCGGCCAGTGCCCGCCGCACGATGATCGGCGTCAGGATGATGGTGGCCAGCGCCAGCAGCAGGAAGATCGGCAGGGTGATGATGTGCGCGGCCAACGCCATCTGCATGGTCAGTGAATCGGTTTCGCCATGGGCCATGATGGTCAGCTTGCCGGCCGGTCCGCCGTGCTGGCGTACCACCACGGCCAGGCCATCGCTGCGATCACGCCCGCGCAGGTCGCCATAGGGGATGCCATCGAGGGCGCCGACCAGCGAGGCATAGGCCGGTGGCACATGACCGAAGGTGACGTGGTGCCCATGCTCGTCCTCGGCGATGAACCAGGCACCGGGGACGATCTTCAGCAGTTCGGCCAGCTCCGGCGTGTGCTGCACGTACAGTTCGCCGTTGCGGTCGCGGTGCACCGCCTCGGCCGCCACCGGTGCGAAGGTCTGGATGGTGTAGTAGCCACCGCTGTCGGCACGAACCAGCACCATCAGCAGGGCGAAGAAGGCCACCAGCAGGGCCAGCAACTGGTAGATCAGCGTCTTGACGATCAGCGGTCGCTTCAACGACGGGCGACGCGCCATCACTTGCTTTCCCGCATCAGATAGCCAACCCCGCGAATGGCGTGGATCTCCACGCCCGCATCGGCGTCAGCGAGTTTTCGGCGCAGGCGCGAGACGTGCGAATCCAGGGTGTTGGAATGGATGCCGTCGTCGAAGCCATACACCGCCATCTCGATGGATTCGCGCAGCACGGTGCGGCCCAGGCGCCGTGCGAGGGCGGCCAGCACCCGGATCTCGCGCCGCGGCAGCTCCAGCCGCTGGCCGTCCACACTGGCCTCGCCCGAGGCGGGGTCGAACACCAATCGGCCGATGCTGATGGACTCCACTTGCAATCCGCTTGGACGACGGCCAGCAGCACGGATCCGCGCGAACAGCTCCTCCAGCGCGAAGGGTTTGGCCAGGTAGTCATCGGCGCCTTCATCCAGGCCGGCAATCCGGTCCGGCAACTGGCCCAGCGCGCTCAGCACGATGATCGGCACCCCGGGGTTGCGCTCGCGCAGCACCGAAATCAACGCCAGGCCATCGCCATCAGGCAGGGTGCGGTCCAACAGCACCAGATCGTGCAGGCCGCACAGGGCCGCCTCCCGCGCCAGTGCCAGGGTATTGGCCACGTCCACTACATAGCGCTCGCGCTGCAGGGCGGACTTGAGGGTGGCGGCCAGTTCGGCTTCGTCTTCGATCAGCAGGATGTGCATCAGCAGGGCTTGGGCAGGGAGAGGCCGCAGAAGGGCGGTTCGGCACGCGCCGGCACCGTATTACAGGAACATTGCGTGAACATGGCGTGCCTCCGCATCTGCCGGAAGACCATGGCGGCAGGTGGTGAAGCCGAAGGTCCGGCGCAAGGTTCACGCAATCCAGGCGCTCCAGCCTTGGCGCCCATTCGCAGTTCCCATCCCTGGAGTCACCATGAAGTTGTTCGTTCCGCTGCTGTTCCTCGCCACGATGACCGGCTGCACCACCGCCAAGATGACCGTCACCCCGGATGGCCGCCGTGGCGTTTCCATCGACTGCAGCGGCTCCAGTTCCTGGAGCGGTTGCTACGAGAAGRCCGGGCAGATGTGCCCCGGTGGCTACGTGGTCTTCAGCAAGGATGGCGATGAGGGCAACGCCATCGCGGTCGGCAACAAGAACGGCTTCACCTCCACCCAGATGGTCACCCGCTCGATGCTGGTGTCCTGCTCCGGTTGACGATCACGTCGCTCATCTTTCGTGCTCCCTGCGCCGACTGAACGATCAGGGCCGGACACATCGCGGCGCTGATCATCTGGCAGGGATGGATGGACATCCCGCACGCATGGGTGCACGACGCGTCATTTTCCTGCAGATGCCCGATATCAGGCGCTTTCAGCGGCGCGGCCATTCGCGGGCAGCGCTGCTCTTTCCTTTTGCTTCATGCCCCTGTAACACGATCATCGCTACCACGGTGGTCCCAGCGATTCCGCTGGGATCTTCTGGAGACGCTGGAATGGAGTTCAGAACGTCTGTATTGCTCGTGGCCCTGATGGCCGCTCCCGCAGTAGCCCATGCTGAAGTCTGCTTTTCGCGGGACGGTTTCGTCATGACATGTCCCAGCTTGTTGCCGCACCCGGTGAAGGCACGATTCGAGGTTGGAACGTTGCCACGCGTGGCCGGCTCGCCTTCGGAAATCTACATCACCGGTGGCGGGAGGGTGGATGGCACCAGCAATTTCTATGTGTTTGCCAACGGCAAGATGCTGTGCGAGACGAGCGGCAATCTCGATGGTAGCAACACCACGCCCGTACGGCATTGCAATGGCACGATCACAACACCCGGAACCTACGTGATCTCGGCATCACGCAGCAATAGCGGCAATTTCCTGGCCCCGGACGATGTGGTGATCAACGTCCAGTAAAACATCTGCCATCAAGGGCCCCGGGCCGTAGTTGCCGGGGCCTGGTCCTGCACCCCGATCCGCATGTCACTGCACTGGCGCTGCGCCGGGTCGGTATACGGTGTGCTGGCCAATGCCACCAGCGTCCCCGTCGCGCCGCGCACGATCAGCGGCACCATCACCTGCCGCGGATCACCGCCGAACGACAGGGCGCGCAGCCCCTGTTCGTAGGCGGCCACCATCGACGCCATCAGCATCGTCGCACCCAGTCGTGCGTCGGCGTCGCCGACGGGTCGCCCCGCTGACTCAGCCATCAACTGCGCCAGGTCATCGGTCAGCAGCGCCTGCAGCTGCCGCGCATGGGCCACCAGTACGGCGCTTTGGGCCACGGTTTTCCAGAACGACGCCGCACCGGCGTTGATCCGCAGCAGCGGATGGCCGGTGTCCAGCAGTTCCCGCACCAGTCCTTGGAAGGCGGCCAGCGGCGTCATCGACGTGCGCGCGGCCATGCCCTCGCGCAGCAGCTGGCGCGCTTCCTCGTCACGGTCGAACACCAGCTGTTCCTTGCTGGCGAAGTAGTTGAACACCGTCTTGCGCGAAACCCCGGCGGCATCGGCGATCTCGCTCATTGACACCGCCTCGAAGCCGCGCTCGATGATCAGCCGGGTGGCGACGTCGGAAATCGCCTGTCGGGTCTCGGCTTTGCGCTGCTCACGGCGGCCGGGTGGCGGGGGCATGGGCGGGTCACTTGTGGAAAAGTACACCGAGTGTAACATTGAGGCCGCCAGAGTGCCGACCGGGTGCTCACGAGGATTGCCAATGCGGTACGACGTCGTCATTGCCGGGGCTGGCCCGGTGGGACTGCTGCTGGCCTGTGAACTGCGTCAGGCAGGAAGCGCGGTGCTGGTACTGGAGCAGGTGGCCTCGCCGGATTCGCCGCTGAAGCGCCTGCCGTTCGGGCTGCGCGGTTTGAATGCCCCGACGCTGGAGGCGCTCGACCGACGCGGTCTGCTGGACGCGGTGGCAGCCGGCCAGGTGCTGAAGCCGGAGAAAGGCCCGCCGCCGCCGGGAACCGCGCACTGGCTCTCGCAGCCACGCAAGCTGGGTGGTCACTTCGCGGGTATTCCGTTTGCACTGGACAACGTCGACAGCGGTCGCTGGCCGTGGCGCCTGCCCAGCCCGGTCGGCACGCAGATGGCGGTGGAACTGCAGGCGCTGGAGGCCGTGCTGGCCGAGCGCGCGCAGGCGCTGGGCGCAGTGATCCTGCGTGGTGCAGGCGTGCAGAGCGTGCAGATGGGGGCCGGCGAGGTCCAGGTCGAGGCGGGCGGACAGGCCTTCCGCGGGCGCTGGCTGGTCGGCTGCGATGGAGGCCGCAGCACCGTGCGCAAGCAGTGCGGTTTCAGCTTTGCTGGTACCGATCCAGAGTTCACCGGCCACTCGCTCAGTGTTGAACTGGAAGATCCGACGGTACTCAGCCCGGGGCGTCACACCACCGCGCAGGGCATGTGCAACTTCAATCCGCCGGGCACGATCGCCCTGGCCGACTTCGACGGCGGCGCGGGCCACCGCCAGCCACTTGATCGCGAATCGGCACAGGCGCTGCTGCGCCGCATCTCCGGCCGCGAAGCAACGATCACCGCACTGCATCTGGCCACCACCTGGACCGACGGCGCACGGCAGGCCACCGCCTATCGTCGTGGCCGCGTGCTGCTGGCCGGCGATGCCGCACATGTGCATTCGCCGCTGGGTGGGCAGGGTCTGAACCTGGGCCTGGGCGATGCGATGAACCTTGGCTGGAAGCTCGCCGCCGTCGTGCGCGGCGAGGCAGCTGATGCGCTGTTGGATACCTATCAGGCCGAACGCCATCCGATCGGCGCGCGCGTGCTGGAATGGTCGCGCGCGCAGGTCGCATTGATGCGCCCAAGCGCGGGCTCACGTGCACTGGCTGCCATCGTCGCCGATCTGGCAGAAACACGTGATGGCGCCACGTATCTCGCCGAGCGCGTGTGGGGTGTGGGCCAGCAGCTGGACCTCGGCCATACCCATCCGCTGGTGGGCCGCAGCACGCCGGATTTCCTGCTGGTCGATGGTCGCCGCATGGGTGAACTACTGCGGGCAGGGCAGGCGGTGCTGCTGGTGTTCGATGCTGCTGCCTCGTTGTGCGAGGCGGTTGATGTTGAACGGGCCCGCATCCTGTCCATCGCGCAGCCCGCTGTCGATTCGCTGGGCCTGTCGGCGCTGCTGGTTCGTCCGGACGGCATTGTCGCCTGGGCCAGTGATGGCGCCGATGCGGCAGGACTGGCGCGGGCGGTACAGGAATGGACGAGCTCAGCTGGCAGGGAAGCGATTGCCTGACTTCCGGCGCAGCCCGCGCAGGGCTGCGCCGCCATCTTTCAGAGATCCTTCTTCTTGCCGCTCAGGTCCAGCGGCTGGTCACTGCCTTTGCGCTCGCTCGACCAGACCTCAACGCTCTTGCTGCATCGGCTTTCGCGGGCGGCAACCTCAGGCGGCAGGTCCTTCACATGCGGCGACTCCTGGCAGGCTGCGTGCATGGCCGAATCGTCATAAGTGGCACAGCCACTGATGGAAGCGAGAGCAAGGAAACAGAGAGCGGAGCGGAGCAGGGGCTGCAGCAGGCGCATGGGGAGATCTCAAGAGGGCCGGTCTGGCCATCGAATTCAATCCGTGACTTGGCTCACGCGCAATCCGACTGGCAGCACTTGTTATTGAGTAACAATTGTGGGAACGCTCAGAGGCGGGCGATTGCCAATCAGGCAATGCAGATCAGGAATATCGTCGACAGCGCGAGCATCAGCACGAACACACGCCGGCTCAAGGCCAGGCAGGTCAGGCAGGCCGCCAACGCCCAGGCCGCCAGCAGTGCACATCCCAGCAGCCACAGCCCGACCGTCATCATCGAGCCGGCCGCTGCGGCAGACAGCGCAAAGACCTTGAACAGCGCCACGCCCAGCACGCTGCCCAGCGCGCCGGCCCGCAGGGCAATCGCATCGTGGCAGGTGGGGGAAAGCTGGCGGTGCATGAGGGCTGTGTCGCGCTTTGGGAGCTGGCGTGCGCAACTCTGCAGCAAGGCGGATCTACGCCGCGTGTTCGTCGCACCGCCAGCGCGCAAATGCCGTGATGAGCTCACCACGGCATGTGCATGCTGAATGCCAGTGCTGCCCGGTCAGCGCGCCGGTTGGGAGGCCAGCATGTCGCGCCCGTGTGGGGTCAGATCGATATCCGCATCTTCCGCCTGCACCGCCAGGCCTTCCTTCACGGCCCACGTCGCCGCATCGCTTCCTACAGGGCGCGCATCGGCAATGGCGCGCAGGATGGTGAACTGTTCTTCAGTCAACGGCATGGTACGTCCTCATACGCCCAGCAGGGGCGGCAGTTGCCAGTCCGAAAGGCGCGCATTGCTGATGGCCTGATGGCAGCCACAGGCATCACAACGGAACAGCGTACCGCCCGGCAGGTGCAACAGGTTTGCATCCTGGGCGCAGGTGATTTCCGCACAATGACGGCATGACACGGTAAGCGAAATGATTCGCTCCACGTCGCCGGAAATATTGAACGCGGCCTCGAAGGCATGGATGGCGAAGTGGCCGGTGTCCGGCATGGTGTTCTCGGTTGCAGACAGGTGTCTCCATCCTCGTTTTCCCACCGTGATGAGGCTGTCAGGCCAGCGCGGTGGCGAAGTCAACGAGGTCCGCTGCTACGCTTCAGGACTGCGCATGCGGCTGGGATAGCATGCAGTTTGAATTTCCACTCGCCGCTGGCAACGGAGTAGCTC